>CAKZYL010000085.1 GCA_937884705.1 uncultured Roseovarius sp.
AGCTCAGGCCGATGCGGTGCGCGCCTTGGGTGGCACTGCGGTAACGCTTGACGGCTCTCTGGATGCGGAGAACTTAGAAACACTGACGGGATTTGCCGGTGCTCTTTGGTGGGGTGACGGCGCATCAGCGCGTGAATATGCGAAAGCTCTGTCGCGTCGCAGAGGGCCAATCCTGCCCTTGATCACTGGCGCGCCAGATCCCGGGCATGTCTGTCATGAGCGGCATGTCTGCGGGACACCACAGCGGCTGGCGGCAATGCTGCGCTCTTGGGCGGCACATCCTGAAAAGGCGTTGGCGCCAGCCCCCAGCACCACAGAACTCGCAGGTGGCCAGCCGCCCGCACCCCCCGGGGTATTTGCAAAAAGAAAGAAGCCGGAAAGGAAATGTTTACCGAAAACGGCGACGTTTTCCCTGCAGTACAGGCTGGGGAGCCGATGACTGCAAAAGGAATAAGCCGCCCTGTCTGAGTGACCGCCCTCATCCGGTCAGGGCGCGCGCATGGCGGCTTGCTTCTGTTCAGAAACATCCATAGTACACACCGCGAATTAGCCTGGACTTTCGATTTGTGCGCTTGACCCCATGGTCCTCAAGGCGCAGGTTGCGGCGATGTTTCCAATCAGAGATCACAACCCATCGGGCAAGACCCCGTACGTCACATACGCGCTCTTGATCGCGAATGTTGCGATCTTTGTCATGTATTGGTCGGCCTACCCGGATGATCGGGCGTTGTTCCAGTTTTTTCTTGAATGGGGCATGGTGCCACAACTGGTGACAGGCGGGGTTCAGCAACACACGGTTTTCACGTCCATGTTTCTGCATGGAGGTTGGCTCCATCTAGCCGGCAACATGCTATTTTTGTGGATATTTGGGGACAACATCGAAGATGAGATGGGCCATATCTGGTTTCTCATTTTCTATTTGGCCTGCGGTGTGGGCGCGGCCTTCATCCATATCCTGGCCGATCCGTCATCTACTGTGCCCACAGTCGGGGCATCTGGAGCGATCGCAGGTGTTATGGGCGGCTACCTGCTGCTTTTTCCCAAAGCGCGCGTCGACATATTTTTCTTCTTCATCATCTTTTTCCGCATCTTTCCCGTGCCCGCATGGATCACCCTCTGCGCTTGGCTGGCGCTCCAGTTTTTCGGGGGCTTCTCAAGCCCCGACCCAGATGGCGGCGGCGTGGCCTATTGGGCGCATGTCGGCGGCTTTGCTGTGGGGCTGGCCCTGACCGTGCCACTCTTCCTCCGCCTCGGAGGCACGGCGTTTTGGGACAAGACTGACGGGCACCCACCGCATCCAGAGGCCAAGTATAAATACGTCTCAAGCACAATCCCGAGGGTCACGCGCCGCTGACCCTTCAGGCTTGTAACACGCAGCCTGACAAGCCCCAAAAAAGTGATTTTAACCCCGGATCACACTCGCGAATTTGGCAAATATCGCCTCGTTGGCGCAGAGCACATCTCCGGTCTCAACGACGCTGCCGTCACCGCTCACGGTTTCGATCAATCCACCCGCTTCACGCACGATAATTTCGCCCGCCGCGACATCCCAGGCGTTCAAGTTTCGCTCCCAAAACCCTTCATAGCGGCCCGCGGCGACATAAGCCATGTCGAGCGCCGCAGCCCCCCAGCGCCGCACACCTGCGCAGGTTGGCAGGAGCCGCGCCATATCCTGAAGCGTCGCTGGCAGATCGCCATGGCCACCAAATGGAACACCCGTGGCAAAAATCGCTTCGATCATGCGCGAACGGGAGGACACGCGCAGCCGGCTTTCATTGAGCCACGCACCCTCTCCTTTTTCCGCCCAGAAAAGCTCATCCTTGGCGGCATCGTAAATCACGCCTGCCACGATCTTGCCCTTGTGCTCCAGCGCAATCGAGACCGCCCAATGCGGCAGGCCGTGGAGGAAGTTCGTCGTCCCATCGAGCGGGTCCACAATCCAGCGCCGCGTCGGATCTTCTCCGTCTTCCCCGGCGCTTTCCTCGCCGAGCCAGCCATAGGTCGGTCGCGCGCCCATCAGCTCTTCTTTGGCGATGGCTTCCGCGGCAATGTCGGCCCGGCTCACAAAATCGCCCGCCCCCTTCATCGTGGTCTGCAGGTTCTCCACTTCACGGAAATCCTTGACCAGAGATCGACCGGCTTTGCGTGCGGCTTTGATCATGATGTTGAGGTTGGCGCTGCCGTGCATGTCCGGCCTCCTTGCACTGAAGCCGCGCGTATACGCCCCCGCGAGGCCGCCCGCAAGGGCGGAAGAGCTGCCACCCTTACCCCTGACAGATATCCAAAAGCCAATCGCGAAACGCCCGCGCCGGGCGGCGCAACGCATCGCGTTCGGGGTAAATCAGGTGGTATCCCTCTCGACCTGTGGTTTCAAAATCCTCCAGACAGGGCACGAGCCCGGCCTGAGTCATGGCTTTGTCACTCACAGGCGCCCGCGCGAGCGCGATCCCGACCCCCTCTGAGGCCATCGCCATCGCCACCAGCGTGCTATCAGCATAGGCATAGCGCGCCAAAACCTGCGTCTCGCTCATCTGCTCAAACACATGCGCCCATCCCGCCCGATGGGTTGTCACCTCAATCAGAGGATAGGCCAAAAGATCCGCGGGCTCACGAATGGCGGCGGCAATATCCGGTCGCGCCACGGGATAGATCCTCTCGCCCAAAAGAAAATCACTGTCCGCCTCGTGCAAAAGTGGGCTGCCAAAAGCAATGCGCATGTCAAAATACCCATGGCGCATCTCGCTCATATGCAGAGCCGTGCTCAAAAGCAGCGTGATCTCTGGAAAACTCTCTTTGAAATCGAGGTAGTGCCGGGCCAGAATGCCATGGCAGAACAAAAGCTCTGCCTGCACGTGGAGCTGTTGTTCACGCGCCTGACCGAAAAGGCCGTCGGTCGCGTTCTGCAAACTCAAAAGGGACTGCTGCACGATGGGCAAATAGGCCCGCCCCAGATCTGTCAGCATCACCGATTGCGCCCCGCGCGTGAAGAGCGGCGCGCCCACCCTGTCTTCCAAAGCACGCACTTGTTGGCTGACCGCTGCCGCAGACATGTTCAGCTCTTCGGCCGCCCTCGCAAAGCTCTGAAAACGAGCAGCGGCTTCAAAAACGCGCAGCCAGTTGAGAGACGGAACCGTGATCGACATGCAAAGAGACTAAGCTGAACTTATGCTAAGCGTCCAGCAGTACCGCTGTGCAAGGGCGCAGGTGGCCCTTAGTCTCCTGCGAAACATGAAACCAAGGATCCAGGACCATGCTTGACGCTGTCCCTCTCAACCAAGGCCATCTCGACAAAACCGATGTTGCCCGCTACCGCGAAGACGGGTATCTGCGCCCGATCCCGGTGATCCCCGCGAAAGAGGCCGCTCAGTTGCGCGCCGAACTGGAAGACATCGAAGACACGTGGCTCGCGGCCGACCTGCCGCATCCGCTCAACACCTACAAACGCGTCAATTCTCACTGTGTGATTCCCATGGCGCACCGCGTCGCCGCCGACCCGCGCGTGCTCGACGTGATCGAAGGCATCCTTGGTCCTGATATCCTGATCTGGAGCGTGGAGTTCTTCATCAAAGAGCCACAGACCAAATCCATTGTCTCCATGCACCAGGACCTGACCTATTGGGGCTTCGGCGCTGTGGATCAACTGCTCACCGCATGGATCGCGCTTAGCCCGGCAACACAAGCCTCCGGCTGCATGAATTTCGTGCGCGGCAGCCACAAGAACCCGATCCTGCCTCATGAGGATACTTATGACAAAGACAACCTCCTGTCCCGCGGCCAGGAAATCAGAGTCGATGTGGCGCCCGAGGATCGCGTCCCCGCGGAGCTTCAACCGGGCGAGATGTCCCTGCACCATGGCCTGATGATCCACGGCTCTGGCCCCAACGTGACCGATGATCGCCGTATCGCCGTGGCCATCCGCTATTGCACGCCCCAAATCGCGCAACAAGTGGCATCCAAAGACTACGCCATCTTGGCGCGCGGTGCCGATCGCACCGGTAATTTCATCAATTTTGCACCGCCCAGTGCGCCCTTTACGCCTGCCAGTCTTGCGCTTTACGATGAGATCAGAATGGCTCAGACCGAGGCTCTGATGGATGGCGCTGAAGCCGACGAGCAGGGGCTCTACAGCTAAGGCAGGAAACGCGACCCAACCCGAGGCATGCATGATGGACAAAGTCAGCTTTACCCAGATGAAAGACGGCACCAAGGAAGACTACGAATTCCTGACCGCCCACGAAATTGACCACACCAAACACACGGGCCGGCGGCTTTTGAAGGCGCTGGTGGATCTTGATGAAAGCCTCTCGGGCTATCAGATCACGCGTCTTGGCCATTCGGTGCAATCGGCGACCCGCGCCTGGCGCGATGGGGCGGATATCGACTGGGTGGTCTCGGCACTCCTGCATGACATTGGCGACATCTACGCGCCCTATAACCACGACGAATATGCCGCCACGATCCTGAAACCCTTTGTGCGCGAGCAATGCCGTTGGTGCGTGGAAACCCACGGGGATTTCCAGATGGTCTATTACGGCCACCACCTCGACGGGTTCGATGAGAACAAGCGCGAGCGCCACACAGGCCACATGTTCTTCGACGACTGCGCCGAGTTCTGTGAACGTTGGGATCAGGCCAGCTTTGACCCCGATTACGATACGCTGCCGCTCGAGTTTTTCGCGCCCATGGTCGAAGAGGTCTTCGCGCGCGAACCTTATAGCCCCGACGTGCTGCGCCACGGATCCCGCGAACCGCTGGTCGATCCAGAGGTCGCCGCCCAGCGCGCCCGCACCGCATAACCCAGACCATGGAAGCCGGAGACGATAGATGAGCACCACCGATCCGTCTGGTGCACGCGACAGACGTGCGGGCCAAAGACCCTCCCCGCGCAAAGTCTGGAACTACACGCCCGAGCTGCCCATCAAAATGGCGCCCTATTGGGATTGGCCAATCAAGCCGCTCGTCTCACTGAAGTATCTCCTGCGCAGCTGGAACCCGGTGGCGCAGCGTTTCCTCTACCTGGTCTTCGCAGTGGTGGTCTGGACATGGTTCACCCCGGATCTCGAGCGCGCCCAAACCCTGAGCTTTGACTGGATCTTTGAGATCTGGCTGCGCAACCTCGTGATCCTGCTGGTCATTGCAGGCGGTCTGCATCTGGCACTCTGGACGTATCGCACCCAGGCCGACGAGTATCGCTATGACATGCGCCCGATGGCCAAAGGCTCAAAGGTGTTTCACTTCAAAAATCAGGTCTGGGACAACATGTTCTGGACACTGGGCCCAGCCCTTGCCTTCTCTGTCTTCTGGGAGGCGCTGATGTGGCACGCCTATGCCAATGGCTGGGCCCGCATGATCACATTTGAAGACAGCCCGGTCTGGTTCCTCACCCTGGTCATTCTGATCCCCATTTGGGCGGGTCTGCACTTCTACTGGCTGCACCGCCTGCTGCATGTGGGCAAGCTCTACACCTGGTTTCACGCCTGGCATCACAAGAACATCAACACAGGCCCCTGGTCCGGCCTGGCCATGCACCCGGTAGAGAGCTTCTTTTTGATGTTCGACACGATGATCTTTTTCTTGCTTGCAGGCCACCCGATCCACGTGCTCTTCCTGCTCTTCCACCATGTGATCGGCGCGCCCATGTCCCATGCCGGGTTTGAAACCCTCAAACTCTCGAAAGCCACCAAGTTCGGGCTGGGTGATTTCTTCCACCAGCTCCACCACAAGTTCTTCGATTGCAATTACGGCACCTGGGAAACCCCTTGGGACACATGGTTCGGCACGTTTCACGATGGCACACCAGAGGGCGACATCGAAATGCGGGAACGCCGTAAGAAAATCTGGCAGAATACCTGACACGTTGAAAAAGGGGGGTAAACATCATGAGCAATCTTCAGGAAGCATCAGACCTTGAAAACCTTGTTCGGGTGAGCGCCCGACGGTTTCAGGAATCCCCCTTCATCGAGCGCACCCAGCGACCGGAATTCATCAGAGGGGTCTATGCCGGGCGCTATTTCCCGATCCATATCGGCGAAGACGAAATTGAGTTCTATTGGCGCCTAAGGCAGAAAGCCTTGTTGTTCGACACGCCGGAAAAGCCGGTTGAGATCAAAGGTCCTGACGCCGAGGCCTTCCTCAACCACGTATTGGCGCGCGACGTTGCCAAAATGGCGCCCGGCCGCGGCTACTATGCCATCGCCTGCACGCCGCAGGGCGGTGTCTTCATGGACGGTGTCATGTTCCGCTTTGATCAAGAGACCTTCTGGTACGTGCAGGCCGACGGACCGTTTGAGACATGGCTGATGGCCAATTCCGGCGGCTTTGACGTCACAATCTCCGACCCTGGCGTGCGCGTTCTGCAGATCCAGGGACCCGCCTCGATGGACATCATGCACGCCGCAACGGGTCGCGCGATTGACGATACGCTGAAATACTTCCGCGCCGGTTTCTACGATTTTGCCGGTCAACGGCTCTACGTCTCGCGCACCGGCTTCACCAATGAGCTAGGCTACGAAATCTATGCCGGTCCCGAGACCGATCACCTTGCCTTATGGGATCACATCACGGCCTGCGGCGCGCCGCACGGGATGGAGTTCTCCTCCTGCCGCGCCATGACCCTGCGCCGCATCGAGGGCGGCATCCTCGGCAACCTCACCGACATGGACACCTCCATGACCCCTTTTGAGGCCGGGCTTGGCCCCTTCATCGACATGGACAAGGGCGATTTCATCGGCCGCACGGCCCTCGTGGGCAAGGATCAACGCACCTGTCTCTTTGGCGCGACATGCGTATCCGCGACGCCAAGCGCCGGCAGCCAGATCCTCGATGGAGACTTGGTCGTCGGCCGGATCACCGCCGGCGTCCCTTCCCCCACCCTGCAACTCGGCATCGGCTACGTGGTCTTTGCCAAACCAGGCAACTGGGTCGGTCGCACCCTACAGATGCGCCTACCCGACGGCACATCCCACGACGTCCAAATCGTCACCCTCCCCTTCTTCGACCGTGAGAAAAACCTCGTCCGCGGCATCGACCGCACCATCCCGTCGATCCCAGCCTAAGCGAGGCCGCCCGCAAGGGCGGAAGAGCGGCTCACATCACCCCTTCGGCCGATCCCCAATGTCCCCCGCCCACCAGGACCGCTTCATCCCCTGGTAAATCCGGATCGGATCGCGCCCGTGCCACCCTTGCACCTCATGCGCCTTCTTGAGCAAGCTGCGCCCTTTCCGCCCCTGCCCATCTTTCCAAACGATCCGAAAACGCGGCTTATTGTTGATGCGCACATTGGTACGCATCACCTCAACAACCTCCGCCATCTCCACCGCCCCATAACGCCGCGCGCGCAGCGCCTCCACTGTCCAGCGCCCAGTCACCCAAAGCGCCACCAGCCACATAATCCCAAACCCCAGCGCCACCCAGCGCAGCACCGCCGCACCGCGCGCATAATCGCCCTCTTCCAACTCGACCGTACTCGGCTCGCTTGAAAGATACCGGATCTGCAACTCATCACCGACATCCCGGGTATCATAAAACGCCCGGCCCACGGTTTTGCTGACCGCCATCTCTTCGCGCCGCTGGGTCACAAACTCCAAAACGAAGTAGTAAGTGTAGGTCCGGTTGCCATCCGAATCCCGTCCTTCGCGCACGTATTTGTCCTCCACCACGGCCAAAGCGTCCCGCCCTTCGGCCTCAAACCGCTGCGCCGTGGAGAAATTCGATTGCCCGATGAGCGAGACAATCAGCAAAATCACCGTGAAAATGATGGCAATCCACCCGCCCATGCGCAGGAAGAGGGACATGGCCGTTCTGGCCGGGTAGTGATCAAGCTCTGTCATGGGTCTGATCCTGCGCCAAGCTGCCCGGCAATCACAACCCATAACCGCTTCCCCTCCCGCGCCACACGCGCTATCTCAGCCGTCACGGGCAAGACGCAAAGAGGCACGCGACCCATGGCCATGGACAAAACATTCGACGCGCAAAGCGCAGAGAGCCGCATCTATCAGGGCTGGGAACA
>CAKZYL010000086.1 GCA_937884705.1 uncultured Roseovarius sp.
CGGTCAATTCCGGTTCTGCACCGTCCAACGTGGGCTGCGCGGCGGGCGCCGACGTCACCGCATCAATCGACGCGATATCGTCGGGCTCAGGGGCCTCGATGTTTTGCTGATCGGCTGGATCCGGAACGTCGTCTGCCCCGGGCAAAGACGCTTCCGTGTCGTCGCGCGATTGGCGAAATTCCGATCCCGCCGGCACGTTCACGGCCGTTGCGTCGGGACCGTCGGCCGCCTCGGGCGCCTGATACGTTAAGACTGACGCCAAGCCCAAAACCACTGCTGACACCGCAGTACCAACAAAAAATCCACCGAAAGTGCCTGTTCTCACGGGATTTACCCCCTGTTTTGCTCGATGGTGCCGTAATGCGCCTCTTGACGCTCCTGTGCAACCTCAGCCAAGTATACCGCGACATATCACCGGGGCCAAAGGCTCAAAGCGCACGAGACCGGCAAAATGCTGCTTCTGATAGATAATTACGACAGTTTTACCTACAATCTCGTCCATTACGTGGGCGAGCTCGGCGCCGAGGTTGTGGTGCACCGCAACGATGCGCTCAACGTCCAAGAGGCAATGGCGCTCAAACCCTCCGGCATAATCCTCTCACCAGGACCCTGCGATCCAAGCCAAGCAGGTATTTGTCTGGCCATAACGGAGGCCGCAGCCGAAACGCGCACGCCGCTCTTGGGCGTTTGCCTGGGGCATCAGACCATTGGGCAGGCCTTTGGCGGCGCCGTCGTTCGGCATTCTGAGATTGTTCACGGGAAAATGGGCACCATCACGCACGCCGGCGGGGGTGTATTTGCGGGGCTGCCCTCGCCATTCGCCGCGACGCGGTACCACTCCCTCGTGGTGGCGCGCGACAGCTGCCCCGATGTTTTGGACATCACGGCAGAGCTGGATGACGGCACCATCATGGGCCTCAGCCACCGCGAGCTGCCCATTCACGGCGTCCAGTTCCACCCGGAATCGATCAAGTCAGAGCATGGCCACCAGCTTCTGAAGAATTTCCTGGATGACACATTGGTGGCTGCATGAGTGATATCAAACCCCTTATCGGGATCGCGGCCGACCGTGCGCTGACGCGGGAAGAGGCGGAAGAGGCCTTTGGCATTCTCTTCAACGGGGACGCCACGCCAGCCCAGATCGGCGGGCTTCTCATGGCCCTCCGGACGCGGGGCGAAACAGTCGATGAATACGCGGCAGCCGCAGGCGTGATGCGCGCAAAATGCAACAAAGTCAAAGGCTTACCGGGCGCAATGGATATTGTGGGAACAGGCGGAGACGGCAAGGGAACGCTGAACATCTCAACCGCGACGGCCTTTGTCGTGGCCGGTGCAGGCGTGCCTGTGGCCAAACATGGCAACCGCAACCTCAGCTCAAAATCGGGTGCGGCCGATGCCCTGAGCCAGATGGGCGTGAACGTGATGGTCGGGCCTGACGTGGTGCAAACCGCTCTCGATCAGGTGGGCATCGCCTTCATGATGGCGCCCATGCATCACCCGGCCATGGCCCATGTCGGCCCGGTCCGCGGCGAATTGGGCACGCGCACGATCTTCAATATTCTGGGCCCTTTGACCAACCCGGCCGGCGCCAAGCGGCAATTGACCGGCGCGTTCGCACGCGATCTCATTCGCCCCATGGCAGAAACACTGGCCAAGCTCGGCTCTGAAAGAGCGTGGCTCGTGCACGGCTCTGACGGCACCGACGAGCTGACCATCACTGGCGTCAGTTGGGTGGCGGCTCTGGAAGAAGACGGCCAGGTCGTTGAGATTGAACTGCATCCAGAGGAGGCCGGTCTGCCCGTCCATCCGTTTGAGGCCATTGTCGGCGGCACGCCTGAAGAGAACGCAGCCGCCTTCCGCGATCTTTTGGATGGCGCGCCCGGGGCCTATCGCGATGCCGTTTTGCTCAACGCCTCAGCCGCGCTCGTCGTAGCGGGCAAAGCATCAGATCTCAAAGCCGGGGTCGAGATTGCCAGCGAAAGCCTCGACAGCGGCGCGGCCAAAGACAAAATTCAAAACCTCGCGCGCGTCACCACGGAGGCGGCATGACCACGCCCACGATCCTAGAGAAAATCAAAGCCTATAAGCTGGATGAAATAGAGGCGGCCAAGCGCGCCGTGCCCTTGATTGAAATCGAGAGCCAAGCGCGCACGGCATCCCCCGTACGGCCATTCACAGACGCCTTGTTTCACGCGAGCAAGCATGACTACGGTCTGATCGCAGAAATCAAAAAGGCAAGTCCGTCCAAAGGGCTCATTCGCGAGGATTTCGACGTGCCGGCGCTGGCGCAGGCCTATGAAACCGGTGGCGCGACTTGCCTGTCCGTCCTCACAGACACACCCAGCTTTCAGGGCGCGCCGGAGTTTCTGGGCGCTGCAAGATCAGCATGCAACCTGCCGGTTTTGCGCAAGGATTTTATGTATGACACCTATCAGGTGGCCGAGGCCCGGGCTTGGGGTGCCGATTGCATCTTGATCATCATGGCGTCGGTCTCCGATGCTCAAGCCACTGAGTTGGAGGACGCCGCAATTGCGTGGGGCATGGATGCCTTGATCGAAGTGCATGACCAACCGGAGCTTGAACGCGCCGTCGCGCTCAAATCAAAAATGATTGGCATCAACAATCGCGACCTCAACACGTTTGAGACCACGCTTGACACCACGCGCACCCTGTCGCGGATGATCCCTGAGGATCGGATGGTGATCTGTGAAAGCGGGCTCAACACCGCCGCAGACCTGGCCGACATGGCACGCTACGGTGCGCGGTGCTTTCTAATCGGCGAGTCGCTCATGCGCCAAAACGATGTCACGCAGGCCACCAAAAGCATCCTGTCCAAGGCCACCGTGAGCGGAGCCGTGGGCCTATGAGCAAACTCACCCATTTTGACGGCGACGGGCATGCCCATATGGTGGATGTCTCCGACAAAGACGTGACACACCGCGTGGCCCAGGCCACAGGTCATGTGACAATGGCGAAAGAGACGTTTGATGTGATCACCGAAGGGCGCGCCAAGAAGGGCGATGTCCTGTCGGTGGCGCGTTTGGCGGGCATAATGGGGGCCAAGAAAACCTCCGACCTGATCCCGCTGTGCCATCCGCTGCCCATCACCAAGGTCGGGGTGGATCTGATCGCCGATCCCGATCTGCCAGGCATTCAGATCACCGCCACGGTCAAAACCACAGGACAGACCGGCGTGGAAATGGAAGCGCTGACCGCCGTGAGCACCGCCGCGCTGACCGTCTATGACATGGTCAAGGCCGTGGACAAAGCCATGCAGATCGGCGGCATTCGCGTTATCCTGAAAGAGGGTGGAAAATCAGGACGCTACGAGGCGAAATGATTTCTGTCGACGACGCTCTCGCGCATCTCTTTGAACTGGTCACGGCCATGCGCGCTGAGGCCGTCCCACTGGCCGAGGCATCCGGGCGCGTCATGGTGCGCGACACCTTCGCGACGCGCGATCAACCGCCATTTCCGTCATCTGCCATGGATGGATATGCCGTCGACAGCGCGGCGGTGACACCGGGCGCAAGGTTCACAGTTATCGGTGAATCCGCTGCTGGACACAGCTTCAAAGGCACCGTGCAAAAGACGGAAACGGTTCGCATTTTCACGGGCGCGCCCGTGCCTGCTGGTACAGACCGCGTTATCATTCAGGAAGATGTCACACGGACTGGTGATGAGATCACGCTGGGCGACGCCCTTGATGCAAGCCCCTATGTGCGGGCCAGAGGCACTGATTTTACCGTCGATGATGCGATCCGCGCGCCGCGCCGGTTGCGCCCATCTGACATCGCACTCTTGGCTTCGATGAATGTCGCACGGGTGACGGTGACACGAAAACCCCGCATCGCGCTGATTTCAACGGGGGACGAACTGGTTCTTCCCGGTGAAACACCAAACGAAGATCAGATTATTGCATCAAATACTTACGGGCTGAAAGCGATGTTGGATGCCGAAGGCGCAGAGGCGCGCATCCTGCCCATTGCCAAAGACAATGTCCCCTCTTTGGCAACGGCGTTTGAGCTGGCGCAGGACAGCGACATGATCGTCACCATCGGGGGCGCCTCAGTAGGGGATCATGATTTGGTCGCTGAGGTGGCCGAGACCAGGGGCTTGCGACGGGCATTTTACAAAATCCGCATGCGTCCCGGCAAACCATTGATGGCCGGTAAGATGGGGGACAAGGCCATGGTCGGACTGCCGGGAAACCCTGTGTCTGCAATGGTTTGCGGCAAAGTCTTCCTGCTTCCCATGTTGCGAGTGATGCAAGGCTTTGCGGGGCAAGCGTCCCCGCGCAGCTCTGCAAGGCTCGCCAAGAATATCGGCAAGAACGGCCCGCGTGAGCACTACATGCGCGCCATCGTCGAAAATGGCGAGATCACTCCGGCAGAAAGGCAGGACAGCTCACTCCTGAGCGTCCTGGCGCGCTCGAATGCCCTCATGATCCGAGCGCCTGACGAGCGCCCCAGGGAAAAAGGGGAACTTATGGAGTATTTGCCCCTCTAATGAGCACTTATCCACAGCCTCATTGACACAAAACAAGAACATGCGTAGAACAAAGCATGATAGCCGGTCATCGGAGGACAGGATAATGTTGACCAAAAAGCAGCTCGATCTGCTGGAATTCATTCACAAACGCGTCCAGCGTGACGGCGTGCCGCCGAGTTTTGACGAAATGAAAGACGCGCTTGATCTGCGGTCCAAATCGGGCATTCACAGATTGATCACCGCCTTGGAAGAGCGCGGGTTCATCCGGCGTTTGGCGCACCGTGCCCGCGCGCTTGAGATCGTCAAATTGCCCGACAGCATGACCCAAGATCCGTCAGGTTTTGTGCCTCGCGTGATCGAAGGATCCAAGCCGCCGCCCCTGCCTGCGGTCGTTCCGGCCCAGCCCGTTGAGGCGCAGACAATGCACTTGCCCTTGATGGGCAGGATCGCAGCAGGCGTGCCCATTGAAGCGATTGCGGATGGCAGCCAGAACGTATCTGTGCCCGGTGACATGATCAGCGGAGCTGGCAACCACTACGCGCTAGAGGTCAAGGGCGATTCGATGATCGGCGCGGGCATCAATGACGGTGACATCGTGGTCATCCGCGAAACCGATGTGGCCGATAACGGTGACATTGTTGTGGCCCTCGTCGAAGATCAGGAAGCCACATTGAAAAAATTCTACCGCAACGGCACCGCGATCGCGCTAGAGGCGGCAAACCCGGCCTATGAAACGCGCGTGTTACCCGATGACAAGGTGCGCGTTCAAGGGCGTCTTGTCGGCCTCATCCGGACCTACTGAAACACCCAGAGCCGTGCGCCTGTGACCTGGCGCGCGGTGATGGCATGCAGGGTGCCATTGCTTTCATAAAGAGCGATGGCACCTGTCTTTTTGAACGATGCAGGGGTCAGGACTTCGCAATCCTCCAGCTTCAATGGCGCTGCGGGATTGTAGGTCATGACAAGCCATTTGGCCTCATTGCAGCCAGACACCGCATCCGCCGCCTTTTGGCCCCTGATCGTCTGGATCGGCCATGACGCATCGGCGGCAGGCCACCTGGTATGGGCCGTGAGTTGATCCACAGCATCGCCATCATTTTCCAACCAATTGAGCGCGACAAACCCCGATCCTCGCTCCCGATTGAGCGCGCGGCCTTCGGTTGTCATCACACCGACAAGCCCGCCTGTGTCCGCGATCAGAACGGCAGGTCTCTGCGTGCCGGACCACGCGACAAAGGCAATGACGCAGGGAAGACCCCCCAACACCCGCGCCTTGCCCCGCCAAAGGATCACAAAAAGCGCCCCCATGGCCAGAAGCGGCAGCACAATCGGATCGGGGCTTGGCACCATCCCTCGGGCACCATCAAGGCTGGCCGTCCAATGGGCCACGCTCAAGATCCAATCGAGGCCGCGTGCCATCACCCAAAACGGGATGAAATCAAGGTTGAGGGGCATCAGACAGGCCGCCACGACGGCCGCGGGCATCACCAGAACGCCCATCAAAGGCACGCTCAGCAAGTTTGCAATGAGACCGTAATGGGCAATCTGATTGAAATGCGCCGCCGCGATCGGCGCCGTAGCAAGCCCTGCCGTCAGCGACGATATCACAACAGCAAGAATGGGCTGCATCCATTTAGGTCCAAAAGATAATTCACGATCTCGTATCTCGTTGAAGACGAACACCAAGGCCGTGGTCGCCGCAAAGGACATTTGAAATCCGGGGCCCAGCAAGGCCTCTGGCCGCAGCGTCAGCACGATCAGCGCGGCAATCGCAACAGACCGCAAAGACACCGCCCGCCGATCCACGAGGATGGCAGTGAGCATCACCGCCACCATGATGAACGCCCGCTCTGTTGCGACACTGCCACCGGAGAGCGCCAGATACCCGGCTCCGGCCAATAATGCGCCGACAGCTGAGAGCTTTTTGGCCGCAACCCGCAGCCCAATGCGCGGCACAGCGGCAAAACCGAACCGCAGTGTTGAAAACACGAACCCTGTCAAAAGGGCCATGTGCAGGCCCGAGATCGCCAAAAGATGCGCCAGGTTTGAGACGCGAAGATCCTTCATCGTCTCCTGCGCAATGGCAGAGCGATCCCCCGTCATGATCGCTGTGGCAAAACCACCCGCCTCTCCTGGCAAACGGTTCTGCACATGGGCAGAGAGCGCCATGCGCGCCTTGAGCAAGACCTGCCCACCTTTTGGCGGCGCAAGGATCAGAACCGGCGTTCGCGTGTATCCCACGGCGCCAAGTCCCTTGAACCACGCATGTCTTTGAAAATCAAAGCCCGCTGGCTCCACCGGGCCGGACGGCGGCGACAGATGCGCCGTCATGATCACCGTCTGCCCCGGCGCGGGATCCATGTAGCCCTGCGTCCCATGCAACGAGACCCGAACGCGGTGCGGTGTTTTTTCGGGGCGCACATTGGAGAGAACCACCTGATCCAGAGTCAATCGAACGGCATCCGAACCGGATCGGTCCATGCCCGCAATCCTGCCCTGGACCGGACCGTAATAGCGCCAGTCGAGCACCGGGCCCGCCACGCTATGCGCTCTAAACCCTGCCGCTCCAAAGCCAAGGCCGAAGAGCAAGGGCACCCAAAGGAGCGGCGCCCAAAGACTGCGCCAGACGCCCAAAATGCCGATGATGCCCAAAAGACCAGCCGCGAGCGCCACGTAAAGCGTCCCGCCAGGTTCCCATTTCAGCGTAAAATAGACCCCGATGCCACTGGCAAACATCACCGGCGCCCAGTGGATAAGATAGCCCCGTTGCGCCAGCCACATGGACGCGAACAAAGGCATCTTTCGCTTGGTCTCTCGCAAGGCTTGTCTCCCCCAATCGGGGCTTATAGGAAGGCGCTTGCCTGCCGGAAACTATCTCCAAGACAGTTAGCGAAAGGTTAACTTAGTGAAACGTTACCATAGCGAAAGGGGACCAAAGCCCGATGCCAGATCAGACATCCCAACCCGTTGTCACGCGCTTTGCGCCCTCTCCGACCGGGTTCTTGCACATAGGCGGCGCGCGCACCGCGCTCTTCAATTGGCTCTTCGCGCGTGGTCGCGGGGGCAAATTTCTGCTGCGCATCGAAGACACTGACCGCGCGCGCTCCACGCCAGAGGCCACGCAGGCGATTTTGGACGGCATGGCGTGGCTTGGGCTGGATTACGATGGCGAGGCGATCTCTCAGTTTGAGCGCGCGTCCCGCCACGCCGAGGTGGCCAATGCGCTTCTGGACGCAGGTGCAGCTTACAAGTGCTTCTCCACGCAGGAAGACATTCAGGCGTTTCGCGAAGAAGCCAAGGCAGAAGGCCGCTCCACTCTCTTTCGCAGCCCGTGGAGAGGCGCCGACCCGGCAACCCATCCGGATGCGCCGCACGTGATCCGCATCAAGGCCCCGCAAACCGGGGAGACCGTGATCAGGGACGCGGTGCAAGGCGATGTGACGATCCGCAACGAGCAGCTCGATGACATGGTTCTGCTCCGCTCCGATGGCACACCTGTCTACATGCTGGCGGTGGCGGTCGACGATCACGACATGGGCGTGACCCATGTGATCAGAGGCGATGATCACCTCAACAATGCTGCGCGGCAGATGATGATCTACACGGCCATGGGATGGCCGCTGCCAATCTATGCGCACATTCCCCTGATCCATGGCCCGGATGGCAAAAAGCTCTCCAAACGCCACGGGGCGCTTGGCGTGGAAGAATATCGCGACATGGGCTATCCGGCGGCCGCTATGCGCAATTACCTCGCCCGTCTGGGGTGGAGCCACGGCGATGACGAGGTGTTTTCTGACGCTCAGGCGCAGGCGTGGTTTGACCTTGATGGCATCGGCAAATCCCCCGCCCGTTTCGATTTCAAACGGCTCGAGCACCTGTCGGGGCAACATGTCGCGCATATGGACGATGCTGCACTGCTGCAAGAATTGTCCGAATTTTATCGAACCACACAGAAGACAGAGTTCGCACCTCATCAAGTTGAGCTTTTCAAGGCCGGAATGTACTGCCTCAAAGAGCGCGCGAAGACATTTCCGGAACTCATTGATAAAGCATCTTTTATCATGAATGATCGCCCGATCCAGCCAGATGAGAAAACGGCCAAATCACTGGATAGTGTATCCCGTGGTATACTGAATGAATTGACGCCGCAGTTGCAAAATGCTAACTGGTCGCGAGAGGGATTAGAGGCGGCCACGCAGTCCTTTGCGGAGGCCAAAGACACCAAGTTTGGCAAGTTGGCGGGCCCCATGAGGGCCGCCCTTGCGGGGAAAAGCGTAACCCCAAGTGTGTTTGACATGCTATTGGTTCTTGGACGCGATGAGTCGCTTGCGCGACTGTCTGACGCCGCCACGCCTTTACCGCCGACGTAGATCGCACTGGGATCTTCGCAGGCGACCCAATCAGACGCGCCAAGACGGGACGGCGCGCCGACAGGAAAGGAAGCACGCCTATGAAAGACGGTGCCAAAATGGCTAAATTGACGATAGACGGAATGGAGTATGACCTGCCGGTCTTTTCTCCGACCGCGGGCCCGGATGTGATCGACATTCGCAAGCTTTACGGTCAGGCCGGGGTCTTTACATATGACCCAGGCTTTACGTCAACGGCCAGCTGTGACAGCACGATCACCTTCATTGACGGTGGAAAAGGAGAGCTTTTGCACCGCGGATATCCAATCGACCAACTGGCAGAGAAATCGCACTTCCTCGAGGTGTGTTACCTCCTGCTCTACGGAGAGCTGCCATCCACCGCGCAATTGGAAGACTTTGAAAACCGCGTCACCACGCACACCATGCTGCACGAACAGATGCACTTTCTGTTCCGCGGGTATCGTCGTGACGCACATCCGATGGCCATTATGGTCGGCGTTGTCGGCGCGCTGAGTGCGTTCTACCACGACTCGACCGACATCAATGACCCATGGCAGCGTGAGGTTGCCTCCATTCGTCTGATCGCAAAGATGCCCACCATCGCGGCGATGGCGTATAAATATTCGATCGGCCAGCCCTTCGTGTACCCCCGCAATGAGCTTGATTACGCGTCAAACTTCCTGCGCATGTGCTTTGCCGTCCCGGCCCAGGATTATCAGGTCAACCCGATCCTGAGCCGCGCAATGGACCGGATCTTTACGCTGCATGCCGATCACGAACAAAACGCGTCGACCTCGACGGTGCGCCTCGCATCTTCGTCGGGCGCAAACCCGTTTGCCTGCATCGCAGCCGGTATCGCATGCCTCTGGGGCCCTGCCCATGGCGGCGCCAACCAGGCCTGCCTTGAAATGCTGCGTGAGATCGGCACGGTGGACCGGATCCCCGAATACATCGCACGGGCCAAGGACAAGAATGACGAGTTTCGCCTGATGGGCTTTGGCCACCGGGTCTACAAGAACTTTGACCCGCGCGCCAAAGTGATGAAGCAGTCCGCCGACGAGGTGCTGGAGCTTCTGGGCGTCGAGGACAACCCGACACTTCAGGTCGCTAAAGAGCTGGAAAAACAAGCACTTCAGGATGAATACTTCAGCGAGAAGAAGCTCTTCCCGAACGTGGATTTCTACTCCGGCATCATCCTCGAGGCGATGGGCTTCCCGACCTCGATGTTCACGCCGATCTTTGCTGTATCCCGCACCGTAGGCTGGATTTCGCAGTGGAAAGAAATGATCGCCGATCCACAGCTCAAGATTGGTCGCCCTCGCCAGCTTTATCAAGGCGAGACACTGCGCGACTACGTGGACATGGAAAAACGCTAATCTCGCGTACGACGCTTCCGAAAGGCCCCGCTGCGACGCACGGGGCCTTTTTTCTGCGCAAAATCGCCGGCGCTTTACGGCAATTTAAGGCACGTGATCCATAGCTGACGACCTGTGATCCCTAGGTGAGGTGGCCCACGCATGTCTCAGCCCGTTCTTCGGCGCCGTGCTATCCCGCGGCTGCAGGTCTCTGCGCCCGGAAGCGCCAGGAAATGCACCCTGCCGTCCTTCCTGACGGAGGCCAGCGCCATTTCGATGACCCCGACCCCGATCATCGGGCCACATGACGCGCTGGAAGATGCCATTCTGCGAGGGGATCTGTGGCATCCCGGCTCAGACCCGATTGAGATTGACGCCTTCGATGCCGAGCGCGACGTGGTGTCGATCATCCTAGAAGACTGCGACGACACCCTACGGCTGGATGTTGAAGACATGCCCGACGGAACCCGGATCCTTGCCAACGGCCAGCCCATGGCGCGTGTTTCCGCCAAGAGGGGGACATGCTCTCTTTCAAACATACGCGTTTTGCACTCCAGATCTTGAGGCACCCCGGCGGACGTGCACGGCACAAAAGATCTCAGCTCGCAACCGAAGCTAAATGTAACTGAGCGCGGCAAACATTTGAATTTGCGTTATTTTATCAACGCCCTTCAAATGTCGCCTTCCGCTTTTCCAAGAAAGCAAGCACCCCTTCTTGGAAATCACGCGTTTGTCCGCATTGGCCCTGCAGCCGCGCCTCAACGTTCAACTGTCCGTCAAAGCTGTTGTCCCAACTGTCGCGCACGGCGCGTTTGATCTGCGCGTAGGCTTCGGTTGGCCCCTTGGCCAAATGCTCGGCCCGGCGGCGCCACTGGGCATCAAAGGCGTCGTCGGGGACAGCCTCCCAAATCATGCCCCACTCATCGGCTTGGCGTGCGCTGACAGGCTCGGCAAAAAGTGCGGCCCCCATCGCCTTGGCAGCGCCCATCTGGCGCGGCAGCCAGTATGTCCCCCCGGCATCAGGAATAAGCCCAATGCGCGCAAAAGCCTGCAGGAAATAGGCGCTCTCGGCCGCGATCACCACATCGGCCGCCAGGGCAAGGTTTGCACCCGCCCCCGCAGCAGGCCCGTTGACCGCAGAAATGGTTGGGATTTCGCATTCCGCCACGGACCGGACCATCGGCGCGTATTCATCCCGCAGCACACGCTCAAGATCTATCGCGGCGGCGGCATTGCCATCGCTGAGATCCTGACCGGCACAAAACGCCCGCCCCTCGCCCGTCAACACCAGAACGCGCGCATGGCGCGACGCAGAGCGCGTCGCATCAATGATCTCGGCCCGCATTTCCGCGCTGAGCGCATTCATGCGGTCCGGCCGGTTCAACCGCAGCAGCGCAATGTCGTCTTCGATGGAAAACTGAATGGATTGATAGGTTTTCATGGGGCGTGACCTTCGATCAGAGTTGCGCAGATCGTAGCGGCAAACGCCCGAGGATAAAATGACCGAACGCGCGTCACCTCACGTTATTCGCTCAGGATCTCATCCAGCCGCGCCTTTTCATCCTCGGTCAGCGCGCGCTCTGCCGTAGCCTCACTGCGCGATCTTTTACGCAGAAAAGCCAGGCCAAGACCCAGCCCGATAAGCATCATCGCGGGACCAGCCAACCACAAGATCAAATTGGTCCCGGTCGCCTTCGGCGTGAGCAGGACGTATTCGCCGTAGCGCGCCACGACAAAGGCCATAACCTCCGCATCGCTGTCCCCAGCGACCAGCCGTTCGCGCACCAAGAGCCGCAAATCACGGGCCAGCGGCGCGTTGGATGCGTCGATGCTCTCATTTCGGCACACGAGACAGCGCAGATCCTCAGAGAGCGCGCGTGCCCGCTCTTCCAGTGCCGGATCATCGAGGATTTCATCGGGCTGCACCGCCCATAAAGGCGCCGCAAGCAGGCACAGCAAGAGCGCCAGCCGTTTCATTCTGCCGGCACTTCAAGAGGTTTGCGAGAGGGCACCTTGGCCGCGCCCGCCGCCACGCGGTAGCGCCGATCGGTCAAGGACAAGAACCCGCCCAAGGCCATCAGGATCGACCCGCCCCAGATCCAGTTGGCCAGCGGTTTGTAGTAGCTGCGCACGGCCCAGCCGCCATCGACCTGCGGATCGCCGAGCGAGACATAGATATCCCGCGTGAACCCAATATTGAGCGCGGCCTCTGTCGTTGGCATGCCCGCCACCGGATAGATGCGCTTTTCGGGGTGCATCGTGCCCAATTCGCGATCCCCACGCGCAAGCGTCAGATCCCCCACCGTCGCCACATAGTTTGGCCCCTGCTCCTCGCTGATGCTGTTTAGGGTCAGGGTGTAGCCCGCCAGCTCAAAACTGTCGCCGGGATGGGCCACGCGGATATCTTCTTGCTCCCACGCCATCATGGCGGCCACACCGGCAAAGGTCACGCCGAGGCCTGCGTGGGCCACCGACTTGCCCCAATCGGCACGCGGCAGGCGCATCATCCGCTGCAGGCGCTCTTTCAAACTGGCGCGGCCGACGCGGGCCATGAGATCCACAAAACTGCCCATGACGAGCCAGGCACCCAGGAAAAGCCCGATGGGCCCCAACGCAGAGCGCCCGGTCTGCATTGCATAGGCCAAGGCGCCCACAGCCACGGCCAGCACGAAGGCCGGGATCAGCTTGCGCGTGATCCGCCCGACCTGCGCACGCTTCCACGGCAGCATCGCCCCAATCGGCAGGACCAGACCGAGCGCCAGCATGAAGGGTGCAAATGCCATGTTGAAAAATGGCGGCCCGACAGAAAGCTTGCGATCAAAGAAAAGCTCGCTCACCAGCGGCCAGATTGTGCCCACGAAGATCACGAGGGCGGACACCGCGAGAAGGAGGTTGTTGAGCACCAAGACAGACTCGCGGCTCACGACCCCGAACACGCCTTTCGACTGCAACACCGGCGCGCGCGCGGCAAAAAGCGTGAGACCGAGCAGCATGAACCAGCCCAGGATCATCAGCAAAAACACACCGCGTTCGGGGTCTGTGGCAAAGGCATGCACCGATGTCAGCACGCCAGAGCGGGTGATGAACGCGCCCACCATGGAAAAGCCAAAGGCGATGATGGCAAGCAGGATCGTCCAGCTTTTGAGCGCCTCGCGTTTCTCCACCACAATCGCGCAATGAAGAAGCGCGGCCGCAATGAGCCACGGCATGAAAGAGGCATTCTCGACCGGGTCCCAGAACCAGAACCCGCCCCAGCCCAGCTCATAATAGGCCCACCAGCTGCCAAGGCCGATGCCCACCGTGAGAAACATCCAAGCCGCCAGCGTGTAGGGTCGCACCCACCTGCCCCAGGCGGCATCCACCCTGCCCTCCAGCAATGCCGCCACAGCGAAGGAAAACGTCATCGAAAGGCCGACATAGCCCAGATAGAGAAAGGGCGGATGGAACGCGAGCCCTGGATCCTGCAATAGCGGATTGAGATCCTGGCCGTCAAACGGCGGGATCGCCATGCGCTCAAACGGGTTCGATGAAAAGATAATGAAGGCGAAAAACGCGGCCGCCACCATCGACTGCATCGCCA
>CAKZYL010000087.1 GCA_937884705.1 uncultured Roseovarius sp.
GCACGACGAGGCGGCGGAAGGTTTTGTAGCCACCCTGGAGCGTGTCGGCGCGCCAACCGATTTCCTTGAGCATCCAGCCTAAGGCGCCGGAGCGTTGCCCGCCGCGCCAGCAATAGACCAGAGGGCGCCATGAGCCTTCATGGTGCGCGAGCTGGGTTTCGATGTGGTGGGCGGCATTGCGGAAGACGAGAGCCGCGCCGCGTTTGCGGGCCGTGAAAGGGGAGATCTGTTTGTATTCGGTGCCCACGAGGGCGCGTTCTTCGTCGCTGAGGACAGGCAGGTTGATGGCGCCGGGGATGTGATCTTCGGCGAATTCGGAGGGGCTGCGCACGTCGATTATGGTGTCGAAGTCGAGCGTGTCGAGATCGGACAGGGCGTGGAGGGGTGTCATGTTTGATTTCATAAGCGCTTTGTGAGGCTTGGAAAACCATGTTTGGGGGAGAGCGCCCCGCGCGGAATCAAGGCTGCAAGCCGCCGCGCGTTCGTCAGGCCGTACCGGGGCCTGGCGAAAGTGGTGTCGCAGCGCTTCCGTGAAATGTTCAGCGGGGCCGTGGGATAAAGTGCGTCGGATCGGCGTGTGGGTCGCCACGCCACGGCCTGACGAACCCGCTCTGTTTCGCTTAGGTCGGGCTGCAGTAGCTGGACGTCAGAAGCCGCGTGCCGTTTGTGGTCGACCAGCCGACGGTGCTACCTTGCATCAGATAGGCGGTATCGCCTGCGGCGAATGTTTCTTCATCGGCATCTGAAGTTAGCGTGAGACTGCCCTCCAACACCTGGATCAGCTGGTGCGCAGACACTTGCAGGGAAGGGATCGCATTGGCGGCATGAGCGGATTGACGCACCTGCATATTGCCTGCTGCGTTCGCGAAATCCACGCGTTCCGTCACCACGGACCCTGCAGCCATGCCACCGCCCGACACGTCCGGTACCGTGATGCGTGTGAGCGATGGGTTGCAGCCTTCTTCGGGCACTGGGCCGTCCAGGATCATGAAGAACTTCTTGATATAGCTGGGCTGTTCCCACTGGCACTTCAGGCCCTTGGGGATGACGAAGGCATCTCCGGCCTTGAGGTGGATCTCTTCGCCACCCGGCATGCGCATGATCAGCGTGCCTTCGAGCAGGTACATGTATTCATCGACGCTATAATCGCCCATGTGATCGACGAAGGCGGTGCAATCCCAGACGCCGGCGAGATAGCCCTCGGCCTCAATCTCATGATAGGTGTGGCCGTTCTGGACCGGCTCGCCAGACATGAGCTCGGCGGGATCCATCTCCTCCCAGCGCTTCATGCCTTTGCCGGGAGGACCATCCGGGTGGAAGCGAAGTACTGCGTCGGTCATGAAGATCCTTTCTTGAAAAACGAGATCTCATCCTGCCAGCAGGTGAAGATCTGATTGGCCGTGCGGGCATACATCGCGGCGTGCTCTCCGGTGACGGCGCGCATGCGGGCCTCGATATGGGCGTAAGCTGCATCCAACTCGTCGGCGACCGAGCGCAACAGCGCATTGATCGTCTCGGTGTACCCCTAATCATAAAAAACAATGGGCGTATCCGAGACGCGGCGACCCATTGGGCGGGCATCTACGATGAGACCCGCCTCGTAGAGCTCGCGCACGAAGACACCGTAGGCGTCAACAAATCTGTCCATGTCCTGTCCCGGAAGCAGATCGAAGGCAGAGAGCAGGTGGATCTGGCCCAGGGATTGGTCGGTTGGGGCGTCTTTCGGGCTCACTCGGCGGCTCCAGGCAGGGGCAGGACCTGATTGGGGTCGCGCCAGTTTTGCGAGAGCTCAGACAGCTCGCGATCGAAGGGCACGCCCATCACTTCTGGTTCGCCCATTTCGCGCGCCACCTTGTGGCCGCTATAGATGGCCGCGGCGATGGTGCCCGGGGCCAGCGCGTCGCCGATCCGCGTCAGGTTTGGTGTGCCGGCGGCGGCGAGGCTCTGGTAGAGCGTATCGACGGGGCGGCGCATGGTGACGAGAACGCTCACCGCTCCCTCCAGTCGCGTCTCGCGGCCGGTGTAGACGCATTCCAGCACGGCCTCACCCGGGTGCAGTGCCGTGATGTTCTGCGACAGGTGCAGGTTTGCGCCCGATTCTATGAGTTTTTTTTGGATGAAGTGCTGCTCCAGGGTGTTGTGGGTCCAGGAGGAGACCTCGGCACTCGGGGTGACAAAATGCACATCGCAGCCCGCTTTCAGCAGCTTTTCGGCGATGGCCCCGCCCATGTAGAAATGATCATCGTCAAAGACCACGGCCGGGCCGTCGGGCACCGCGCCCGCCATCACGTCATCTGCTGAGAGGAGCTTGGCCCCCTCATGGATCGTGATGCCCATGGGGTTCTGACGGCCGATGCCGTCCATCGTCCATTTGGCGCCCGTGGCGATGATAATCTGGTCTGCGCCGAAGTCCTGCACGGCTTGGGCATCAAGCTCACTCTTGAGGTAGAGATCGACATTGGCCATCTGGCTGATCTGGTAGATGCGATAATCGACCGCCCTGCCCCACTCACTAAGTCCCGGAAAGCGGCGCTCTCCGATGAGACGGCCGCCCGCTTCCGCGCGCGCATCCGCCAGTGTCACGTGATGGCCGCGTTGACCCAAGGCACGCGCGGCTTCGAGCCCGGCGGGGCCTGCGCCGACGATCAGCACGCTTTCCTGCGTTGTGGCGGTTGCGATGCGTTCGGGGTGCCAGCCGCGGCGCCATTCCTCGCCCATGGTCGGGTTCTGGGTGCAGCGGATCGGCACGGCGTGGTGATCGCCCGAGACGCAGATATTGCAGCCGATGCATTCGCGGATGTCTTCGATCCGGCCCTCTTCGATCTTCTTGGGCAGGAACGGATCGGCGATGGAGGGGCGCGCGGCGCCTATGAAATCCAGCTTGCCGCCTTTGATGAGCGAGACCATGGCATCAGGCGATGTGTAGCGACCGACGCCGACGACGGGCTTGGTGGTGACTTGCTTTACGAAGGCCACGTAGTCGTCCTGAAAGCCCGATTGCTTGAACCGCGAGGTGGCGCTGTCGTTTTCCCAGGCGCTGATATTGACGTCCCAGAGGTCAGGCTCTTCGGCCATCATCTCGATGAAATCGCGGCCTTCGCCGTCGGAGGTGAAGCCATAATCGCCCATCAGCTCATCGACGGCAAAGCGTACGGCCACGGCGCAGGTGTCGCCGACGGCGTCTTTGGTGTCCTGCAAGATCTCTCGGAAAAGGCGCGCGCGATTTTCCAGCGAGCCGCCATATTCATCGCTGCGGTGATTGCGGTAGGGCGACAGGAAATGCGACATCGTGGAAAGCTGATGCGCGACATAGACATAGACCAGATCGTAGCCCGCGCGCTTGGCCCGCAGCGCGGCATCACGGTGCCATTTGCGTAAGGATTTGATGTCTTCTTTGTCCATCGCGCGGGCCTGCACCGGGTCGTTTGAGGCCACGGGGTGATGGGAGGGCGCAAGCGGGATGTCGCGGCTGAAGCGGCTCGCAGTCATCAGGCCGCCGTAGTTCAATTCCGCGCCCGCGAGGCTTCCAAACTCATGAATGCCGTCGCACATGCGGGCGTGGTAGGGCACGTCACGATCGTCCCAAAGCCGGCCACCGGCCCAGGGTGAATGCTCCGCCGAAGGGTGAATTTCGATCTCTTCGGTACAGACGACGGCCCAGCCGCCTTCGGCCTTGGTCCGGCGCATTTCGGCAAGCGACGAGGGGTAGGTGCGCCCCATGCCGTTACAATGGGGCACTTGGTAGAAGCGGTTGCGGGCGGTCACCGGCCCGATCTTCACCGGTTCAAACAAAATGTCGTAGCGCGGATCACGCATGCCTTTCCCCCTGGGTGTGCGTCTGCCTTGCGGGTTTCGAGGGAAGATAGGTCGGTTCCGCAGTGGGGTCCATTGAATAATCATTCAATCGGCAATCCGTGGGTGACGTCGTCTGCTTTTGAGGCAATAGTGGCCGAAAATAAGGGAGCCAGGGATGGAATTTACGAGGGCTGGTCTGTCAGATCGCGCGCTGGATATCGCGGATCGTGTGGAGGCGTTTGTCCGCGAGAGTGTCGTGCCGTTCGAGGGAGACGCGCGGGTGGGGTTTCATGGGCCGTCAGATGAGATGGCGCTGGAGCTGAAGGCGCTGGCGCGGGAAGCTGATGTTCTGACCCCTCATATTCTGGCGGATGGATCGCATCTGACGCAGCGGGAGACAGCTTGCGTGCTGATGCGGTCCGGGTTGTCGATCCTGGGACCGTTGGCGTGCAATACGGCAGCCCCTGATGAGGGCAACATGCTGCTCATCGGTAAGGTCGGCAGCGAAGAGATGAAAGAGCGGTTTCTGGCGCCGATTGTGCGGGGCGAAAAACGCTCTGCATTCTTCATGACCGAACCTGCGGTGGATGGTGGTGCCGGGTCGGATCCCACGATGCTGCAGACAACCTGCGTGCCCGATGGCAATCACTGGGTGATCAATGGGCGCAAGGCGTTCATCACGGGCGCGGATGGTGCAGGCGTAGGGATCGTGATGGCGAAATCGGAGGACGGTGCCTGCATGTTCCTTGTCGATCTGCCGCATCCGGCGATCCGGATTGAGCGGGTGCTGGATACGATCGACAATGGGATGCCGGGCGGGCATTCGGTGATCTCGATCGAGGATCTGCGCCTGCCCGCTGATCAGATGCTGGGCGCCTCCGGCGAAGGCTTCAAATACGCGCAAGTCCGGCTAGGGCCCGCGCGGCTGTCGCATTGCATGCGGTGGCTGGGGGCCTGCGTGCGGGCCCAAGAGATCGCTACGGATTATGCCAACCGGCGGCAAGCCTTTGGCCAGCGGTTGATTGATCATGAGGGCGTGGGCTTCATGCTGGCGGAGAACCTGATCGAGCTGCGCGCGGCGGAGCAGATGACCTATTGGTGCGCCGATATTCTGGATGCGGGCGCGCGGGGCACATCGGAAAGCTCCATGACCAAAGTGCATGTCTCTGAGGCGCTGATGCGGGTCGCCGATCGCTGTGTTCAGTGT
>CAKZYL010000088.1 GCA_937884705.1 uncultured Roseovarius sp.
CCTTTGCCATGTCCGTGGCCGGTGGGGTGCTCTTGTCGACGGTGATTTCATTCTATTTCACACCGCCCGCCTTCGCCTTGTTCCGCAGACGCATGGAAAAGCGCGCAAAAGACCAACCTAGCGCCGATGTGGTGGCTCTGGCGGCGGAGTGAGGGACGTTGTTTTCAACGCGTCGCCACTCGGCGCTTCTGAAACCCTGTTCTGGATTGTTCGAAGCCTGCGGCCTCGTAGAACGCCAATATGGACGGCGTCCTTGAGCCTGTGCTCAGCATGATCTTGTAGCAGTCCCCCGCCCACGCAAGCTCAGAGGCGGCATCAAGAATGGCTGTGCCAAAGCCCTTTCTGAGATGATCAGAATGCGTGACCACGTTTTCGATCAGCGCATAGGGGCGTCCGCCGCGGGTCAGGTTCGGGATGATGATGAGGGTGCAGGTCGCAACCAGCGCACCCTCGACCTCCCCCACCAGCACAGCGCTGCCATCGTATTTCTGGATGGCAAGAAGACGGTCTTGTGCCGTCTCCAGAGAGTATTTCACATAGCTGGGAGACATGTGCTGATAAAGATCCAGCAGGGCATCCAGATCTTCCACAACGGCGTCACGAACTGAAAAAGAAGAGGTCATGGTAAGAGGATATGTGACGCGCCGGGACCGCACAATGCGGGCGACACAATGCAGGCCACACCGGGCTAGGCGGTGATTTCTTCGTTCAGCCACTCTTCGAATGCCCGCGACGCAGGTGTCTGCGCGTGTGGGGGAGGTGGTGTGAGGAAGTAGCTTTCAGACAACGAGGGGGCATGCTCGAACGGGCGAACCAACTCTCCGGTGGTCAGCATATCGGCGGCGATGGTGTCATGGGCCATGGTGAGGCCCGCCCGGCCTTTGGCCGCCATGAAGGCGACCACATAGGTGGAGCTGAGGTTGACGGCGCGGCCCGCATGCCCTGCCCCGCCCCCGGACTTGAACCAAGCATCCCACGTCCCCGTGATGCCCGCGCAATCAAAAAGCGGTGCCTGCGCCAGATCGATGCCTTGGGCGGCAAACTCCGGGGCACAGACCGGAAAGAACCGCTCATCAGCGATCTTGCGCGCCTCGGGTGACATGTCTTCTGGTCGGCCGAACCGGATCTCCATCCCGGCGCGGCCCGAATTCTTATCCGGATCCCAGATATGCGTCACGATGTTGAGCACGATCCAGGGATGACGCGCATAAAGCCGGTGTAGCCGGGGTGCCAACCAGAGCGCCGAGAACGCCATGGAGCAGTTGAGCACCATGGTTTGACCGCGGTCCACACCGGTGAACGCCTGCGTGCCCGTGGCAATCAAATCAAAGGCTTCGCGCACCACGGGCAGGTAATTGCTGCCCGCCTCGGTCAGGTTCAAGGCGCGGGTGCGGCGGACGAAAAGCTCGGCACCCAGAAAGGCCTCAAGACTGCGCACATGCTGGCTGATGGCCGACTGCGTCAGGTTCAACTCTCCGGCGGCGCGGGTGAAGGAGAGATGGCGGGCTGCGGCTTCGAACGCGCGAAGCCATGTCAGAGGCGGCAGATCAGTTGTCATGGCATGCAAGACCTATGCATTAATTTTGTTAATGTTATACCGGCGAATCCTTTGTTTGTCAGGATGCATAAGGGCTGGCATGCTCATGCCAATCCCATCACATAGACAGGTGACCCATGCTGCAAACCGCCCCGAAACCGAACCTGACCCACTGGGAAGAACGCGTCGACATGGCGGCGGCGTTTCGGTGGACGGTGAAGCTCAACTACCATGAGGCGGTGGCCAATCATTTCAGCCTGGCGGTAAATGAAGACGGCACGCAGTTTCTGATGAACCCCAATCAGGTGCATTTCAGCCGGATCCGGGCCTCTGATCTGTTGCTCTTGGATGCCAATGATCCCGACACGCTGAGCCTGCCTGGCGCGCCGGATCCATCGGCCTGGGGGCTGCATGGCTCTGTGCATCGTCGTTGTCCGCACCATCGCTGTCTGATGCATGTGCATTCGGTCTTTGCCACGGTTCTGGCATCGCTGGAAGACAGCAACATGCCACCAATCGATCAGAACACCGCGACCTTCTACGACCGCTATGTGATCGACGAGGAATTCGGCGGGTTGGCGTTTGAAAACGAAGGCGAGCGCTGTGCGTCCATGCTGGGCGATCCGAAGAAGAAGGTCATGATCATGGGCAACCACGGCGTGTTGGTGATGGGCGATACGGTGGCCGAGACGTTCAACCGGCTGTACTATTTCGAGCGCGCAGCAGAGACCTATATCCGCGCGCTGCAAACGGGCGCGAAGATGCGCGTGCTCTCTGATGAGATTGCCGAGAAGACCGCGCAGGAGATCGAGGATTATCCCGGTCTGGCTCAGAAACACTTGGTCGAGTTGAAGCTTCTTCTGGATGAAGAAGGCTCAGATTACGCGGCTTGATCGCATATCTTTTTGGGAGGAATGAACAGATGTCTGACACGGCATTTGACGATGACACTTTGACAGATCCCGAGGATGCGAAATGGCATCACCGCCCTCAGGGGCGCGTGCCGCTCAACCCGCTGTTTCGGTGGCCACCGCGCCCGGCCGCCATTTGGCGGTGGTATCGCGGCGCGTGGTTGCAGATCACGTCCGTATCCATTGCCTTCCTGATAGCTGTGCTGGCCTACGCGGTGTTTTTGCCGCCGCTTGAGGCGATGGTGACATTTCAGTTTGGCTGGATGTTCACGGTCTGGCTTTTGAACATGGTGCCCCAGACGGTGATTGCGGGCACGCTGCATTGGTGGCTTTACATGCGCAAGGGTCAGGGGATGGCGACCAAGTTTGAAGCGCGCGATCTGGCGCGGGACAACGCGCTTTTCACCTTTCGAAATCAGGTCTGGGACAATATCTGGTGGACGCTGGGCAGCGCGATGACCGTGGCGACCGTGTACCAATGGGGCATCTTCTGGGCGATGGCCAATGGCTATGTGCCGACAGTCACTTGGGCCAGTTCACCCGTGTGGTGCCTGATCTGGATGGCGTTTATTCCGATGTGGAGTGGGCTGCATTTCTACTGGGTGCACCGTCTGGAGCATCACCCCAAGCTCTACCGCCATGTGCACGCCGTGCATCACCGCAACATCAATGTGGGGCCGTGGTCGGGCATCTCGAACCACTGGTATGAGAACGCTCTCTACTTCACCACGTATTTCATCCATCTGATCGTGCCCTCGCATCCGCTGCATCTGATGTTCCACATTTATTTCCAGCAGACGACGCCGATCTTTTCGCATGCGGGCTTTGAACGGATCATTCCCAATGAAGGGCAATCAGCCAAGGCGGGCGACTTCTTTCACCAGCTGCATCACCGGTATTTTGAGTGCAATTACGGCACATCCGAGATCCCGTTTGATCGCTGGTTTGGCACCTATCACGACGGCACCGCTGTAAGCACCAAGGACGCGCGTCAGCGGAAGAAAAACATGTATCGAACAAAGGCGAAACCGCAATGAAACGCACCAATGCGGCCTCTTCCGGGGTGAAAATTGACGGGCGCGCGCTCAAGGGCATGATCGCACGCTCTGACCGGCCGGGGCTGATCTACCTGGCACAATGGGCGGGATCGCTGGTGCTGACGGGCGCGCTTGTCTGGGCGACACTGGGCACGGTGTGGATGTGGCCTGCGATGTTTGTCTACGGGATTTTCCTCTGTGTGCCGGCCTATTCGGCGAGCCACGAGACCGCCCATGGCACGGCCTTTAAGACGCGGCGCCTCAATGAGGCGGTGCTTTGGGTGACATCGCTGATCTACATGGAAGAGCCGCTGCACCGCCGCTACACCCATACGAGCCATCACAGCTTTACCTGGCACGTGGAAAAGGACGCGCAAATGCCGTTTGACACGCCGATGGATTTCAAGGGCTGGCTGGCCGAGATCACGGGGTTCGGGCTGGCGCGGTTTCACTTGGTGGCGTTCTGGCACATCGCGACGCGGCGCTACACAGCAACGATGCGCGATGTGATCCCCGAGAGCGAATATGACCGGATGACGCTGAATGCACGCATCATGATGACCATTTACGCGGCTATTTTGGTGGCGCCGTTCTTTGGCATCTGGTGGCCGATCTGGTTTATCGCCGTGCCGCGTGTGCTGGGCGCGCCTGTGATGCTGCTCTTCACGCTTATTCAGCATGTGGAGTTGCAGGAGAACTCCCCCTCAATCCTCGAAAGCACGCGGTCGTTTCAGACAACGTGGCTGGCGCGGTTTCTCTACATGAACATGAACAACCACGTGGAGCATCACCTCTACCCGCAAGTGCCGTTTTATGCACTGCCTGACCTGGCAGAGGCCGTGAAAGATCAGGTGCCAGAGCCCGATCCGGGGTTCTTCAAAACCAACTGGGAAGTGCTGTGCGTCGTGATGCGCAGGTCCTTCGGATTGCAAACCAAAGCCGCCACGATCCGGCAGGCGCCGCATATGATCACCGATGGTGGCCCCGTCGAGCGCGTCGCACAACGGACAATGTAAAAAAAGGGGGGCCAGCCCCCCATACCCCAACCGAGCAAATTAATGGGGCATAACCGTTTAGGCGGTTGGGTCGAGCAGGATCTTGGGGGCGGCGACCGAGCCCGCGCGGATGTCGGCGAACGCCCCTGCCCCGTCTGAAAGCGCGCGGGTATGCGTCCAATCGAGAGGGCCAAGGCGCCCGTCGAAAATGGCCTGGGCGGTGTCGCGGAAATCCTGTGCCGTGTAGGTGTAAGTGCCGATAAACGTGATTTCCTGCAGGGTCATCCGGCGGATATCGAGCCCGCCCGCGTTTTGGCCAAGGCCAATATGCATGATGACCCCGCCAGGTTTGGCGTGGGTCGAGGCGGTCGCCCGGGTGGCTTCGAACCCGACACCGTCGATTACAAGGTCAAAAAAGCCCGCTTGCGCGAGATCGGGCAGATCAATGAGCGGGAACTCCGCGCTGGCCGCAATGGCAGCGCGGCGCGGGGCATTGGGCTCCAGCAGTGTGACATCAGATATACCTTGCGCAATCAGGCTGAGGGCGGCGCCGAGGCCAATGGCTCCACCGCCGATCACCAGCGCGCGGGTGTTTTCGCCGCCGTCATGGAGCGCACGTTTGGCCAGACGCACCGCGTGCCAGCCGCAGGCAAGGGGCTCCGCTAGGGCCGCGTGATCGAGCGAGGCGTGATCCGGCACGGTAACCAGATTGGTCTCTGGCATTGCTAGAAATTCGGCGAAGGCCCCTTCGCGCGGGGGCATGGAGATGATCTGGCGGTCCGGGCAGAGGTTGTCGCGCCCCTCTTGACAGGCCCAGCTTTCGGGGTTGGTCACCAGCGGATTGACCGTGACCCGCTCGCCCTCGCGGGGGCCGCCGATAATCACGCCCGCCGCCTCATGACCGAGGATTAGGGGCGCGGGGCGGCGTTCATCATGGCCCAGATAGGCGTGCATGTCAGAGCCGCAGATGCCCACGCGGTCAATCTTGATAAGCTGTTCGCCGGGACCGGCCACGGGGGTTTCCGCGTCGCGAAACTCAAGGTCTTCAGGGCCGGTATACACAAGCGCTTTCATTTTGCGGTGTAGCCTCCGTCGACCATAAGGACCTGACCGGTCACGTATTGCGACGCGTCCGAGCAGAAAAACAGAATGGGGCCGTCGATATCCTCCATCTCGCCATTGCGACCGATGCAGGTTTGCGCGGCATTGCGAGCGGCGCGGTCGGGATCATCGAAAACAGGGCCTGTAAGCTCGGTTTTGAAGAACCCAGGGCCAATGGCGTTGGCCGTGATCCCGTGGGAGGACCAGGCTTCGGCCATGGCACGGGTCAGCTGCGCGATGCCGCCTTTGGATGCGCCATAGGCCAGACCGCCCGGGAAGGCCCGCGTGGTTTGCAAGGAGGCAAAATTCAGGATGCGCCCCCAGCCTTTGGCCTTCATCGCGGGCACAAGCTCTTGCGCAAGAAAGAAGGGCGCGGCGAGGTTGAGGTTGAGCGTCGTGGTCCAGCCACCAATCGTGACGTCATCGGCGGTCTCGCGCGTGTTGATGCCAGCCGCTGTTACCAGAATATCCGGCGGGCCAAAAGGATCTGAGACGTGGCAGGCCAGATCCCCCATCCCATCCAGATCCGCCACATCACTGGCCAGGGCTGCGGCCTTGCCATCTGCGGCCTCTGCCCAATCGTGCAAAACCTCGGCGCGGCGCGCCACACCCACAACCTTGGCGCCCGCGCGCATCAAGGTGTCGGCCGCTCGACGACCCAGGCCGGAGCTTGCGCCGGTCACGCAAGCCACCTTGCCTGTGAGGTCAAAGAGGCCTGCGGGCGAGGACATCTTACGCCTCGCCGGTCAGATCGAAATCTTCGTCGGGAAAGTACTTCTTCAGCCGGATGTCTGCGGTGCGGGCGTGGCCCTCCATGCCCTCGAGCCGGGAGATCCGAGCGGTGGCTTCGGCTACGGGTTTGGCGCCTTCGCGGGTGGAGCGCTGCCAGGTCACAATTTTCATGTATTTGTGCACGCTTAGGCCGCCGGTGTAGTTGGCCGCGCCTGACGTGGGCAGCACATGGTTGGTGCCCGACGCCTTGTCGCCAAAGGCCACGGTGGTTTCTTCACCCAGGAAGAGCGAGCCATAGCAAGACAGACGCTCCAGCCACCAATCGAGATCCTGAGCCTGCACGGTCAGGTGCTCAGGTGCGTATTCGTCAGACGTGGCGGCCATGTCTTCGCGATCGGCGCAGAGGATCACCTCGGCATAGTCGCGCCATGCGGCCGTCGCATTGTCGCGGTTCACTTCGGGCAGATCGTCGATGAGACCCGGCACCAGGCGCATCACCTCTTCGGCAAGGGCGCGATCATCGGTGACCAGCCAGACAGGCGAGTTGTAGCCGTGCTCGGCCTGACCGACGAGATCCGTGGCCACGACCATGGGATCGGCGCTGCCATCGGCGAGGATGAGGCTGTCGGTGGGGCCCGCGATCATGTCGATGCCGACGCGGCCAAAAAGCGTGCGCTTGGCTTCGGCCACGAACTGGTTGCCGGGGCCCACGAGAATATTGGCTTTGGGCAGGCCGAAAAGCCCGAACGCCATGGCCGCCACGCCCTGAACACCGCCCATGGCGAGGATTGTGTCCGCACCGCAGAGATCGGCGGCATAGATGATGGCGGGCGCGATGCCCACATCCGGGCGGGGCGGAGAACAGGCGACGATGTGCTCGCAGCCCGCCACTTTGGCGGTGGTCACCGTCATGATTGCGCTGGCGATGTGGCTGTAGCGGCCACCGGGCACGTAGCAACCTGCGCCGTGCACGGGGATGGATTTTTGACCAGCGATGAGGCCGGGGACAACCTCCAGCTCGACGCTGCGCAGGGTTTCTTTTTGCGTCTCGGCAAAGCGGCGCACGTTGCTATGGGCGAACTGAATGTCCTGCTTGAGTTTTTCGGGCACGAGAGAGGCCGCAGCGGTGATCTCATCGCGTGTCAGGATTACATTGCCATCGTATTTGTCGAATTTGGCCGCGTATTCCATCGCCTTTGCATCACCACCCGACTCAATGTCATTGAGAATCGTGCGCACGGTTTCAGAGACGTCTGAGGCGTGGCTGGTGGAGGTCAGGGCGGCTTTTTTAAGGTACTCTCGGGACATCGGGCGAACATCCTAACTGTCGTTTCATAGAAGCAAGCAAGCGCAGGCGGCGCGCGTTGACTTTTGGCAATGTAAGCGCTTACATTGCGTTTGGCAATGCCAATGTCAGCGGCATAAGCCCCGTGAATGCCTGCGTGGAGCAACTATGGGATCGAAACATCACAGCCTGTCAGAGCTGGTGCCCACGCTGGCCGACGTGGCCCGTTTTGCAGGTGTGTCGACGGCCACCGTATCGCGTTGCCTAAACGCGCCCGAACAGGTTCAGAAAAAGACCCGCGACAAGGTGCTCGCAGCGGTGGCCGAGCTTGGCTATTCGCCCAATTTCTCGGCGCAGTCTCTGGCGGCCAAACGTACCAACACCATCGGCGCCATCATCCCCACCATGGACAATGCCATCTTCGCGCGCGGCCTGCAGGCTGTGCAAGAAGAGCTGGGCCGGGTTGGCGCCACCTTGCTGGTGGCCAGCTCGTCTTACCGGCGGGATCTTGAGGCCGATCAGATCCGTGCGTTGGTGGCGCGCGGGGCGGATGGGCTTTTGCTGATTGGTCATGACCGCGACGCCGAGGTCTATGCGTTTCTGGACCGACGTCAGGTGCCGGTTGTGGTCTCCTGGGCCTATGACCCGACGCAACCCAAGCCATCCATCGGGTTTGACAATCGCAAAGCGATGCGCGCGATGGCAAAAGAGGTGCTCGCAAAGGGGCACAGACGGATTGCAGCCATCTCTGCGCGGCAATCCGACAATGACCGCGCTCGGGAACGCATGGCCGGCGTAAGAGAGGCGATGACGGAGGCCGGGCTTGATGCCAGCGATCTGCCAGTCTTTGAAACCCAGTACACGATTGAGGCCGGCGGCGCGGCCTTTGCCGCCTTGATGACCAGCACCCCTGCCCCAACGGCGGTGATCTGCGGCAATGACGTCCTGGCGGTTGGCGCGCTGAAAGCGGCACAAACGCTGGGCCTGAAGGTGCCTCAGGATGTGTCGATCACTGGGTTTGATGACATTGAGTTATCTACCGTCACCACACCTGCGCTGACGACAGTGCATGTGCCCCACCGGGAAATGGGTGTGCTGGCGGCGCGCGCGCTGTGGCAGATGGTGACAGGTGAAACAGACGGGGAGAGCCTGCACCTCGACACCAGACTCCAGCTGCGCGACACCTTGGCGGCACCTGCACTCTCAACCTGACGCTACGGTCACATTGCGCCCTGCTTCTTTCTTTTGCCAAATACCCCTGCCGGAGGCGTTCGAGGCCGTCCGCCCAAGGATCAGGTTGTAGAATGGTTGCGCCTCTGCCGTCTTTGGGTAATGCTTTTTCCATCGTCACGGGACAACAAGACCCGGATAAAATCAGGGAGAATACCATGAAAACCAAATTAATCCTTGCAGCAACGTTGCTTGCCACGACGGCAGTGGCGGCGTCTGCGGAAACATTGCGATGGGCGCGCGCGGGCGACTCGCTGACGCTGGACCCCCATGCACAGAACGAAGGCCCGACCCACACCCTGGCCCATCAGATCTATGAGCCGCTGATCATTCGCGACCATTCCGGTGCGTTCCAGGCGGCTCTGGCCACCGATTGGGCCCCGAAAGAAGGCGATCCGAACGTGTGGGTGTTCAACCTGCGCCAGGGCGTGACCTATCATGACGGGTCCGCTTTCACATCTGAGGACGTGATCTTCTCGATCAACCGTGCAAAATCCGAAAACTCGGCGATGAAAGAGCTTCTGACCTCCATTGTCGAAGTGCGCGCAGTGGATGACCACACGGTGGAATTCGTGACAGACGGGCCAAACCCGATCCTGCCTGCGAACATGACCAACCTGTTTATGATGGACAAAGACTGGACCGAAGCCAATGGCGCACAGGCCGTCCAGGACATCGCGGGCGGTGAGACCACGTTTGCCTCCTCCAACACCAATGGCACGGGCGCCTATGTGCTTGTCAGCCGCGAACCAGACGTAAAGACCGTTCTGAGCGCCAATGACAGCTACTGGGGCAAAGATGAGTTCCCGCTCGCCGTGAGCGAGATTGTCTACACGCCCATTCAGAACGCCGCGACCCGTGTGGCCGCCCTTCTGTCGGGTGAGGTGGACTTTATCCAGGACGTGCCGGTGCAAGACCTCGGACGTGTGGCAGAGACGGACGGCCTGGTGGTCAAGACCGCGCCGCAGAACCGGGTGATCTTCTTTGGAATGAACCAGGGTGCTGACGACATTGCCAATGACAACGTCGATGGTGCGAACCCGCTCTCTGATGTGCGCGTGCGCAAGGCCATGTCGATGGCCATGAACCGCGACGCGATCAAGAAGGTTGTGATGCGCGAGCAATCCGCCCCCGCGGGCATGATCGCACCGCCGTTCGTCAACGGCTGGAATACGGCGATGGACAGCTCGTCGTCCACTGATGTTGAGGCGGCCAAAGGAATGATGGTCGATGCTGGCTATGGCGATGGCTTCTCGATCCAGCTCGATTGCCCCAATGACCGCTACGTCAATGATGAAGCGATCTGTCAGGCGGCCGTTGGCATGCTGGCGCAGATTGGCGTCACGGTGAACCTGAATGCGCAGCCGAAGGCACAGCACTTCCCGCTCATCCAGAACAGTGAGACGGATTTCTATATGCTGGGCTGGGGTGTGCCGACCTACGATTCCGAGTACATCTTCAACTTCCTCGTGCACACACGCGGCGCTGAGCGTGGCAGCTGGAACGGCACAGGCTTCTCGGACACGGACACCGATGCCAAGATCCAGACGCTGGCCTCTGAAACCGACTTGGATGCACGCAATGCCACGATCAACGACATCTGGACCGTGGTGCAGGATCAGCAGCTTTACATCCCGATCCACCACCAGGTGCTCAACTGGGGCATGACCACGAGCGTCGGCACCGAGGTGAGCCCGGAAGATGATCCAAAGTTCAAGTTCTTCACAATGAACTGAGACATGAGCGGCGGCCTTTGACGAGGCCGCCGCTTTGATTTACGCCGGTCCTCTGATCCGGCTGGGGGCACTCTGACATGTTCGGCTATATTTTGCGACGCGTGGCGCAATCCGCGCTTGTGCTGCTTGTGGTGGGCTTTGTGGCCTTTGCCATGTTCCGCTTTGTCGGGGATCCGATTGACAACATGTTGGGCCAGGAACGCACCCTGGAAGATATCGAGCGGCTGCGCGCGCAGCTTGGCCTCGATGACAATTTCTTCGTTCAGTACTACCGCTTTCTCGAACAGGCTATTCAGGGCAATTTCGGGCTGAGCTACCGGCAAGGACGCGAAGTCTCTGAGATCCTGCTGGAGCGGTTGCCCGCGACGCTGGAACTGGCCTTCGTATCAGGCTTGCTGGCCTTGGTCGGGGGCATTGTGCTCGGCATTTTCACCGCGATCCGCAAGCGCGGCGTGTCGGCCAATATCATCATGTCGGTCTCGCTGATTGGTGTATCGCTGCCGACATTCCTCATCGGCATCGTGTTGATTTACATCTTCTCGGTTGAGCTCGGCTGGTTGCCCAGTTTTGGACGCGGGGAGGTCGTCCAACTTGGGGGCTGGAGCACAGGATTTTTGACCGAGAGCGGGCTTAAGGCACTGATTTTGCCCGCGATCACGCTGGGGCTTTATCAGATGACGCTGATCATGCGGCTGGTGCGCACGGAGATGCTGGAAGTGCTGCGGATGGATTACATCCGCTTTGCCCGCGCCCGTGGGATCAAGTCGCGCGTGATCAATTTCCGCCACGCGCTGAAGAACACGCTGGTGCCGGTGATCACCATCACAGGCCGGCAGC
>CAKZYL010000089.1 GCA_937884705.1 uncultured Roseovarius sp.
GAAATCGGGTTGTTGTCCGGGTCGGTCCAGTATCCCGACATGGCGCGCAGATATTGAAACTGGTTCAGTTCGTCGCGCAGCCCGTTGGAATAGAACGGCAAGCTCGATTCAGACGATTTCGGATCGAGGAACTTGTTGGGTTGGTTGGTTCCTTTGTCAACCGCGCCGCAACCATACTCGGTGAAGCGCACGGGTTTGGACTCGGGGATCCATGGGGTGGGCGTTTCCTGGCGGCTCCCACCGATGCGTTCAAAATGCCCGCTGCGCCACCAATTGAAAATGTCCTTGTAGCGATAGATCCATGGCTCATTGAAGGCCCCATCCGTAATGGGCGTGCGGATCTGGGCATCGCGTGCCTGCTGTGAGTGGTAGAACCAGTCGTAGCCTTCACCGCCCTGCACATTGGCCTTGAGATACTCAAGGTTGTAGATAGAGCCCCACTCCGCATCGAGGTGATCTTGCCCGTCGCGCCAATCACTGAGCGGCATGTAATTGTCGATGCCGATGAAATCGATGTTGTCATCCGCCCAAAGCGGATCAAGATGGAAGAAACGATCCCCGGATCCATCCTGCGGTTGATATCCAAAGTATTCCGACCAATCCGCAGCGTATGAAATCTTTACGTCCGGGCCTAGCAGCGCGCGCACTTCTTGGGCCAGATCAATCATTTGGGCAACAGCCGGGAAGCTATTGTTGGCCCCTCGGATCTGCGTCAGCCCGCGCATCTCAGATCCGATGCAAAAGCTTTCGACACCGCCTGCCGCTTTGCACAGCGCGGCCTGATGCAGGATGAAACGGCGATAGCTCCATTCATCAGGCCCTGAATACTGCACAGGGCTGATCAACCAGTTGGCGTTGTTCGTGAAGGGATTGTAACCGCCGCTCTGTGAAGCCGGGAACAGCGTGTTGGTCAAGATCGAAAAGTCAGCGGCCACGGCAGTGCCAAAGAATGCATCCACTTGGGCGGCAGCCTGCGCCGTGCCGTCAGGGCTCCCCTCCTGGCCGGGAGCTTTGGATGTTGTGATCCGCCCACGCCACGGCAGAATGGCCTGATCCGGGCTGTCGCTATAGGGATCACCAAGACCATTTCCCGCTGTTTGATCCATGAGGATAAACGGATAGTAGAGTACCTCTTGACCTGCGTTGTTGAGCGCCTGAATGGCCTCCACCACAGATTGATCCGACGGGGTGCCACCATAAACCGGTTCGTCGCCGCCATCGCGCGGCACCAACTCGGCGGTCGAACGGTTGAGGCCAGAAACCTGCCACGGCTGATTGAGACCATCGACTGTCGCACGCTCAATCTTGGGTCGGATCGTGCATTCACCACAACGCAGGTCATCGCCCATCCAACTGACAATCAGGGATGTCGCCCGGCAATTTGGCAACTCTCCCTGCAGGTTTTCCAATGAGACAAGAAAGTCTGATTTCTGTGCTGCAGAATTCACATTGGCCACGCGGGTTGATCCAAACCCGTTCGTGACGTTGACGCTGGTGGTTGCCAGCACGTATTCGCCGCTGCCCGGCAGCAAAGCCACGCCCTTGATCGCATGTGCCGGATCAAGCTCGGCGCCGGGAAGACCCTTTTGCGATGGACGGTTCACCTCAAACGTAAATTGAGGCACCCGGTTGCCAAATTCTGTGAGATCAAGATCTTCGATTACCACATAGGCCGTGCCGCGATAGGCGGGCACAGTGCCCGCGCCCTCGACAGCCTCAATTTTGGGATCGGGCAGCTGATCTTTCGTGCCGTTGTAGACCCGCATCGTCAGGCTATCGCGCGGCAGCTCTACGCCGTCTGCCCAGATCCGGCCGACATGGGTGATCTCCCCTTCACAAAGGCCGATCGCGAGGTTGATCGAATAAGCGTAGTTCACCTGCTTCGGCTTGGGCGGGCCGCCTTTGCCACCGCCGCTCACGGTCACTGTCTGAAGAAACTCTGAGGCCCAGATCACATTCCCAGAGACCCGCATTTTGCCCCAGACACGGGATATGGCCTCGCCCTCGCCCGTCCCTGTGAGACGCAGGCGACTGACCTTCCCGGTTTCAATGGCATCAGATCCCTGCCCCAGCAATTTCTGGTCAATCGACCGGCCGATCAGCGCACCGGCAAAGCGACCGACGGCCGCCGCGGAGAGGCCCAGAACCGTGCCGCCAATCGAGCCACCGATGGCCGCACCAGCGGCAGAGAGAAGTATCGTTGCCATGGTTCAGATTTCCTCTTCGGTCAATTCTGGGGCCATCTCTGGGAATGCAAAACGCGCCACGATGCGGCGACGCCAGGGTGTGCTGAGCGGGCTTTCGACCACCGCATGCCGCGAATAGGCATGGATAAATGAGGCGTTCGCCCCGATGCGCCCGGCGATGCCAAGATGCTTGGCCACAGACCCGTCCCGCATGCGAAAGAGCAACAGATCACCGGGTGCTTCTTCGTTGAGCCCTTTTGGAATGAAATGCCGGATCGCCGCCTGCCAAAGATCTTCGGCCTGTTGCGGCTCTGACCAATCCATCGTGTAGGCGGGCACGCGCTCGGGCTCAGAGCCAAACACCTCTCGCCAGACGCCCCGAATGAGACCCAAACAATCCGCACCAGCCCCGTTGCAAGAGCCCTGATGCCGGTAAGGTGTGCCAGTCCAGCCGCGCGCAGCACCCACAATAAGGCCTTGCATATGGGTCATCATCGACGGCTCCCACCATCGACATCGCCCGCGCGACTTGGGTCCGTAAAGGACCAGTCATCGCCGGGAATATCCGGGAACCCGCGAAAATCCAGAAGTGAGCCGAATTTTTCTGTGTGGTCTTCGACCGTGTTGTCGCAGCCCGCCAAAAGGCGCACGCGGTCGCCCGGCTCAATCGGTTGCCGAATAGGCCGCCAGAGTTCGATCACGCGAAGACCGTTTTCATAGTAGTCCCGTTTGATCGCGCCAGATAGATCCTGGGCTTTCCCATCCAGCAGCGTCAGCGTGCCAAATTGAAACCATTGATCGGCGTAGGACGTCAGGCCTGCAAACCGAAAGACCCGGCGGTCTTCCACTTCAGCAATGGGCACCTCAACGGCAAAGGCAGGTTCATCAGGATCCAGAACCGCGTTGCCGTTCTTCTGATAAACCCGTCCTGTGGGTTGGTTGAGGATATCTGTGAGCCCGCGCAGCTCTGCCTCAAAAGCGCCTTCGCGGCGGCGCACCTCGCCAATATGGCCGCGAAACATCAGCATACGGCGTTCCACATCCGCCCAATTCACGATCCAGGCGCGCACTTCCGCTCCGTCATACCTGCCTGCTTCGATGTCATCTTCCCGGATCGCTGTAGCATTGAGCGCGCCGAGGGCTTCGGTGTTGTCGACCGATAAACCTGTTGTTTGCTGCAAGGCCGCCGCGCTCAGCCCGGTATCAGCCCGGAAAGCGATATCTTCAAAACTCAGGTCCAGATCGTGATCGGTGAATCCCATTGTCCACCCATCACGCCGCACCACGGCCCAGCACCGGCAAAGCGTGGTGTTGCCCGTCGCGATATGCGCTGCAAAACCAGAGTCCAGCCCACTCATACCCGGATCTCCACAATCGGCACGCTCGGGGCATCTCCGGCCTGAAAACTGGCCAGCGAGGTTTGGATGCGATCAGTGTCAAAGCGTACTGGCACGTCAAATTCAAACCCAGCGGTGATCAACACGCCCGCATCCGGCGGATGATCAAAGGTCACGAGACCCGTGGTCGTGTCCACCGTGTAATGTATGGTCTCACGCTGCTCAATCTCGCCCAGACCAACGAGGACCGTGCCAGCCACCGGCTTGCTGATCGGGCGTTCATAAACTTGCGTGCCCGAGCGGTAGCGCTTGATCAGCGGAAAGGTCCGTGTGACATCATCGCCGACACCAATGATTTCGTCATTGAACTCCGGCTCAGCCCGCGCGCGGGAGGATTTGTAATCGGTCCAATCCTTCCAGCGAAAGCCATTGATTTGCCCCTGGCGGGCCTCAAAGAACGCGATCAAAATCTCGATATCATCCAGGCTGCGCAAAGCGACGCCCGCATCGTATCGCCTGCGGGAATGGCGCCACGGGGTGTTGCGTTCTTCATAGCCATTGGCCAGCGTGACCACGTCCGTATAGCGTTCGGGCCCGCCGACGGATCCAAAGCTCAGACTGGCCGGAAAACGCTCTTCATGAAAGCTCATCTTGGGCCCTCCTCAAGATTAACGGTTGCGGCTGCCAGCGCCGATCGCGCGGCCAAGCTGCGCGGCGACCTGAGCACGAGAACGGCGGAAGCCTTCCACATCGGGGGTGGAGACATTCATCGTCACATTGATCGCGCGTCCGCCCATGGCCCGCACGCCAAGCCGCCCGTCTGCGCCTCGCGAAAGCGGCATGATCGCCTCTGGCCCGGCCTCGCCCATCAGCCCCGTGCCACCGCGCATCGGAAACGTCGTGGGCGAACTGACAATGCCGCCGCTGGCGAAAGGCTGCACGCGCCCTTGCGAAAAGGGGGCCCCCTTCTCAAAGGGCAGAATGCCCCCGACCAGATTGCTCAGGCCATCACCCAAAAGCCCGCCAATATGGTTGGACACCGGGCGCACAGCCGCATTGAACGCGGCATTGATCATGGAATTGGCAAGGTTCTCCAGTGCGTCAGACAGGCTGTCTCCGTGCAAAACAGCGCCGCGTAGTGCGCGCGTTAGCCCCCGGCTAAAGCCGCGCTCCAAGGTCTGCACGTCCTGGCCAGTGACGGCAAAGGCCTCCCGCATTCTACCAAGTTCGGTATTGAACGCGGCAGCCATATCGCTGGCTTGCCCAAGATGTTGGTCCAGTGCTTCTACCTGCAGGTCGAGATCATCAATCCGATCCATCGAAACCATCCTTTGAATTGCTCACCTGATCGGGAAAGGCCCGCATCAGATCCTCTAGCCGCGCACGGCCCAACGGCGCGACACCGCCAGGCTTGCCCAGCATCAACTCCAACTCCGCCGGGGTCAGCGCCCAGAATTCGGCGGGCTTTAGACCAAAGCCGCGCATGCCTGCGCGCATCAATCCTGGCCAATCAACGCCGCTCACGCATCGCCCTCCGGCATCATAAAGGCCCGAGCAAGCAGCTCTGCGGCCACTCTGGCAGCACCGGTCAAACCGCCTTCGATCTCCGCGCTCACCAAATCCTTGGCTGTGCCGCCCCATCCGCCGCCACGCAGACCAGCCACGATGAGGGCCAGCACATCACGTGATGAAAACGCGCCCTTCTCAAACCGCGCCACCAGCTCAACCAGGTTTCCCGTCTCAAGCACGGCTTCCAGTTCCGCCAGCGCGCCCAGGGTCAGCTTCAGCACATGACGTTCGCCATCAAGCACCAATTCGACCTCGCCCGCCCAAGGATTGACCATCTCCAAACCCTCAGCGTCAGACGACGTTGAACGTCAGTTGACCAGCAGACGAGAGCGACATTTCATAGGTGGCCTCTCCGTCATGGGTGCCGGCGTACTCCAGGCTGGAGATTTGAAACGCTCCTTCGACCACGCCGAAATCCGGGATCACCACCTGAAAATCAGGGGTTTCACCATCAAAGAAAACCTGGCGCACGCGGGCATCCACCAGCTCATCACGGAACACACCCGAGCCGCTGATATTGGCACTCTTAACGCCTGCACCACTCAAAAGCTCGCGCCATCCGCCAGAGGATTCCAGGCTGGTGACATCCACGCTTTCGGCGTTGAAATTGACCCGCGTGGCGCGCAGCCCCGCGACGCTCTCAAAGTTACCGCTGGTGTCGAGGTCAATCTTAACCAACAGATCTTTGCCATTCTGAACTGCCATGTGTCTTCTCCGGAAATAGGGGGTTAGGTGTCATCCACGCGGGCGCGGAAAACGATGTCGACACGGCGTCTGTCGCCGGTGTCCTCACGCTGTGCTCGCGCGCGGAAAAAGTTCAGCGCCACAAGCCGTCCGCGTGTCAGCACGAGGTCGGCATCGACAAGCGCGTCACTCAAGGCTGCGGCCACAGATTTTGCGGCATGGAAACCTGCTTGATCGCTGATCACCGACACGGTGAAACGGTGCCAAGCCCCGTCACCCGTTCCGTCGGAGGCATCCACCACGACCTCGCCGCCCAAAAGCACATAGGTTTCGGGCAGCGTGCCGTTTGGAAGCGCATCAAAAATGTCCGTCCCAACAAGGCCCGAAAGCGTTGGATCGCTGGTAAGCTTTTGGAACACAGCCGATTGCAGCGCAGATGATGCACCATAGCTCATGCGGCAATCTCCTCTTCTGCAAAGCAGGTCAGATAGCGGCCATCACCGTCCATTTCACCCACGGCATGAATGTTGAAAATGCGGGCTCCATCGCGAAAGCGTTGCCCCGCCACAGGGCGCGAGGACGCCCCAAATGGCGCAGAACGGACGATGATACGATATCCAGTCGCGGAAACAGCACCACCATCGCCACTGGTTTCCCGACCGGATCTCAGGCGCACATCCGCCCAGAGTTCGCCTTGCGCGACCCACGTCTCATCGTAGCCGCCTGCCCCGTCGGCAACCCGTTCAGGCGCCTCCAGCACCAGAATTCTGTTGAGCCTCGGCGCAGTCATCGAACGCTGCCCCCGCCAAAGATGCGGACGTTCTTGTAGCGCTCAATCAGGCTCGACACACCGTAAGGGAGCGCACTGTCTTTGAGCGTCGTCTCGTGCCGATACTCATAGTAGTGCGCCGCCAGGAGCAGAACCGCATGCCCCAAATCAGCGGGCAAAGCCCCCCAATCTGGGCCCATGCCCGCCACGAAATCAACCTCAACGGTGCCGTTCGTCGGAATGTTGGGAAGGCTATTGCCCACAGGTTTCAAAACTGGTCGATGCGCGTCTTTTGCAAGAAAATACTTATCTGCGGCCGCCGCCGTCGGGGTACCGCTATGGTCAACCAGGATCACCGCTGTCACTGTATCGATCGGCGCCACAGGCAGGGGTTGCCCGGTGACATCCCGCCATGCTGACAGCACCCAGGAAAAGCTCCTGGTGATAAAGATTTTTCCAGTGCGTGCCTCCAAAGCGGCAAGAGACGCGCGCAGAAAACTCTCCAGCACTGCATCCTGAATGTCCCCATCGGAAAACCCTGTGCCCAAACGCAGGTGAGCTTTGAACTCATCGACCGGAAGGGCTGCCTGAGGCACCGATGTTTCTTCAATTAGCATCATGGGATTACTCCAAGACATGCCCCTCTCTTGTCGAAAGGCGCGCGCCGGCCAGCGTTGCTCAGTTGGAGGGGTGAGCCAGACAACGCAAAGCGAAATGTGCGCGCGCCTTCTTTGCGGGGCCTAGACAGGCCCCGCGTCATTTGGCGGTCGTTAAGACACGCCAAATTTCAGAAGCTTGATCGCCGCAAAGTCGCTCACATCACCGCCGACACGCTTGGTGGCATAGAAAAGAACGTGAGGCTTTGCAGAGAACGGATCGCGCAGAACGCGCAGATCAGGGCGCTCGGCAACCGTGTAGCCTGCGTTGAAGTCGCCAAACGCAATGGCAAACGCGTCAGAGCCGATATCGGGCATATCCTCAGCGATCAAGACAGGATAGCCCAGAAGACGCGCGGGCTCACCTGCGGCAAGGCCGTCTGACCACAGGAAGCGTCCGTCGCCGTCTTTGAGCTTGCGTACGGCGCCCGCCGTCTTGGAATTCATGACAAATGTGCCATTTGCGCGATACTGAGCACCCAGCGCGTAAACCAAGTCAATGATTGCGTCGCCGCTCACGAAATCTCCGTCAGCGCCGGTGGCCACATAGCCAAGGTTGTCCCAGCTCCAGCTGTCATTGGCCACCGTGGAGTGCGCCATGAAACCAACGGGTTTATCAACGCCATCGCCGTTCACAAACGCATCTGCTTCTGCACGGGCAAATTTGTCGCCAATGCGCGCCGCAAGCCATGCCTCAATGTCAAAAGCGCTGTCGTCCAGAAGACGCTGACTGGCCTTCGGCAGGGCCGAAAGTTCGTGCAGCGGAATGGTGATCCGGTCGATCACGGGCGTGGCTGTCTCTGCGACCGTGGAGGTCTCATTGGCCCAGCCATGGCCAAGCTCCGAATGATCGATCAGCACGTCATAGGATGTGGCCTCAACTTGGACGACATTGGCAATCGCACGGATAGAGGCTGTAGATGCCAGAACGCTTTGAATGGTCTCAGCAGTTTGCGGATCCACCAGGTAGCCACCATCACCGGCAACGGCTGTGTTGAGGGCCTTGCCTTCCAGTTCCAGACCCCGCAGAGCGTCATCATCCCCCGAGCGCAGATAGGCATCAAAGGCCTTCTGATGCGGGGCTTCCATCTCTGCCGTTGCGGCCAGTGCCGGACGCATCATGCCGGCGGACTTGCGTTCCATTGTGCTCATCTTGTTTTCCTGCTGTTGAAGTCGCTCAAAAATGTCGGACTGAAAGCCCTTGAAATCGTTCATGAAACCCGCCATCGCGGACTTCACCTCGGCGACCGGAGACACGTCTTCTCCGGTCCGAGAATTTGCCTCGGTCATGCTCATCGCTTTTCCTGTTGCTTGAGGTGGTCCCTAAGGCGCGTCTACATCTGCGCCATCTCCTGGCGCGCGTCCTCAAAGGCCTGCGCCAATTCACGCAAAGTGGTTGCTTCCAGGGTCTCCCCCTTGGCGCCCACCCGCGCACTGGGCAGCATCGGGAAGGTCACAAGCGACACCTCCCAAAGCTCCAGTTCCTGCAAGAGCCTGCGGCCCTCTTTGTCCTTCACCGCTTTGACGGTGCGGTAGCCAATGCTGAGCCCGTCAATCGCGCCAGCGGCGATCAGCTCAACAGCCTCACGCGCCCGGGCCACGCCTTCCAGCAAACGGCCTTTGACATAGAGGCCTTTGCCGTCTTCGCGCACCTCGTCCCAAACGCCGATGGGTTGGCTGGGGTCGTGCTGCCATAGCATCTTCACCTGGCGATCCTCGGCCTTGAGACGTGCAAGAGAGGCAGAATACGCACCTTGCTCGACCACATCGCCACCGCGATCCTGGTCACCAAAGAGGCTGGCATAGCCTTCAATCACTGCGCCATCCTTGACCGATAGGTCTTCATCAAACCGGCAGAACTTACGCTCAAGGCCTTCCTCGAAAGTCATCACACGCTCCTTGCGCTTTGGTCAGTGAAAGGCAATCGTCCCGCCCTTCATCAAAAAGGACACGAAACCGCCCACCATCGCCGCGATGATCAACCAGACGAGCCTTGAAATATGCCCGTCGATCTTTTCCAGCCGGCGATCAATTTGATCGAACCTTGCGTTCATAAACTTGAGTTTTTCCTCACTCACCGCACGGTCCGTCTCGATCGCCGCAACGGTCAGTTCGAGCGACGTCAGTCGCCGCTCCTGATGGCGCAAAAGCTGCTGCGTGCCCTCTTGCGTCGCCAGTTGCGCGTCGGTGATATCATTGCCGCGCAGGCTCATGCATCCGCACTCAATGACGGCAAGCCAAGCAGCGTGCGCTTTTCATCCTGTGTCAGGAAATCCGCGTTCGACACGCGGGTCCACTGGGCTTCCCGCTCTGCCGAGAGGGCTGGCACTTGATCCAGGTCGGGCTTCAGCTCCAGCATCTCGCCATTATAGCCTTGCAGCCAGTCGGCAAGCGTCGCCGACACGCGCATAGCAAGCGGCAAAACCGTCAGTCGATAGAACGCCCGATTGGCTTCTTGATAGTTTGCGTATGTCGCGTCGCCCGGGATCCCAAGCAGCATCGGCGGCACGCCAAAGGCCAAAGCAATCTCTCTTGCAGCATTCTCTTTGGTCTTCTGAAATTCCATGTCAGACGGCGAAAAGCCCATTGGCTTCCAATCAAGGCCGCCTTCCAGCAGCATGGGTCGGCCCGCGTTGCGCGCGCCCTGATGCATGCTCTCCATTTCGCTCACCAGGCGGTCATACTGATCCGCGCCCAGCGTGCCTTGGCCATCCGCACCCGTATAGACAATCGCGCCAGACGGGCGCGCTGCATTGTCCAGCAAGGCCTTCGACCAACGAGAGGCCGCGTTATGTACGTCCACCGCTTGGGCCGCCGCCTGCAGGGGGGAAAACCCATAGTGGTCATCTTGCGGGTGAAAGCTCTTAATGTGGCAGACTGGCGACGGCCCTTCGCCAATGGCAAACCGGTGCTTGCGCCCAGACACGGCGTATTCAAACGCGACAGGCCATCCATCAACGCCCGGTATAACGCTCATCCGATCAGACCGCAGGACATGCAACTCGACCGGGACGATGGCGTCACCGCCGCCCACTGCTTCGACATACGCGTTGCCTGTCAGCAGTAACTGGCCGTAAAGCGCCTCAAAAAGCTCCGCTTTGCCCTGCAAAGGGTTTGGCGTGCGCACAAGGCTCAAGAGCGGATGCTCTACGTATCGCTGGTCCGCGTCCTGAAGCACCAAGGGCAAAGACGCCGCCGCCTCGGCAATCATCTTCACACATCGAAACCCAACTGGATTTGCCGCAAAGCCCGTCCGCGTCAGGCTGGCTGCATCGCGCGGGCTCCAGGCCACGCGCCCAGCGCTATGCCAAGTCGCCACGCGCCCTGCCGCGCTGGCTTTCTTTTCCGGCAGTTTTTGCCCGTCATCTTGGGATGCGCCCTGGCGAAAGTAATCGAGGATCATCGGATGTGATCTCCTTTACGAGACTGAAAAGCGCGGCAACCCGCGAGTTGAAAACATCAAAAACTATGTGGTTTACAAAAGCTTTACTGCACCGCACGCATGCGCGGTTGACGCCATTTTGCGGCCGGTTCGATCATCAACTCGGTCAGAGCCCAGACCATGGCGTCCAGGCGATCAGGGCTGCCGCTGGCCTCATACCCGCGCGCGGTCATGGCGCACATTTGATCTTCCAGGACGTCAAGATGGCGCGCATGAAATACACGGCCCTGCTCGTAGAGCGCGGCCACGGGTTCCGCCCGCGCAGCTTTCCCGCGTGTGGCATGAACCGCCCTGACCGGCACCAAAGGATCTATCTGGCGCACCACTTCCGTCACCAGGTCACCTCCTTGGTTAACCTCCGCGACAAGCCGATCGGCGCCATACTGCTCCATGGCGGCAATGGCCTTGGCCGCCCACCCCGCAGGACGGGCAGCGTGCACCGAACAGTCTGCCAAAACATAGGCCCGCCAATTTTGCACAGGTCCCGACGTCACCGCGCCCGCGACGATGATCCCGCATTCATCAGATGTCGATTTCCCCGTCACGGGCGGATCGATCGCGACCACGACCCGATCCAGGTCCGGCACCTTATCGCGCCGCGCAGCCTCGAGGATTTCCCCAGTCCAGAGCGCACCTTCGGCGTGATCGACTAAAACACCGTCAAGTTCTTGTCGCCCAAGCCTCGTCCCGGCATAGCGCACGCGGACCTCTTCGAGGAAAGATTGCGCCAAGTTGGCCGCATTGGCCTGGGTCGGCGCATGAGTGACAACAGAGCTGTCCCGATCCAGCAGAGCTTTGATGAGCGGCGTGTTACGCGGTGTGGTCGTGACACAGACCTGAGGTTTCTCCCCCAGCCGCAAGGCAAATTGCAGCATATCCCACGTGTCCTGCGCCTTTTTGAACTTCGCCAATTCATCAACCCACGCGCAATCAAATTGCGGCCCGCGCAAGCTTTCCGGCTCATGAGCAGAAAACACCTGCGCCGTGGCGCCATTGGGCCAGATCAATCGCTTCTTTGAGGCTTGCCAATCCGGACGTCGATCCGGGGGAGAGCACGCCAAAATGCCGCTCTCACCAAACACCATCACATCACGCACTTGGTCAACTGTTTCACCGATCAGCGCCACCCGCCTGGCAACACCTCGGTCCAAAGGCAGGGCGCATTCAACCTGCGCTCGCACCCATTCCGCCCCGGTGCGCGTCTTGCCCGCACCTCGGCCGCCCATAACCATCCAACAGTGCCAATCCCCCTCCGGTGGCAACTGGTGGTCAAGGGCCCAAAACTCAAACAGATAGGGCAGTGCCAAGAGCTCTCCGTCTGAGAGACCGTCGAGGAAGGTTTTAATCCCCTCGCTCCCTTCGGAGGCTATCGAGCTTGCGCCCGATCGCAGATTTGGCTTCGTCGAGATTGATGGCATAGTCGTGGACAATGCCTTCTTTTTCCTTTCGGCGCTTTTCAAGGTGGACCTCCGCTTCGATTGCAATCTTCAACCATTGGCGGATTTCGACCATTTGCTTCCCAGCAGAAGAAAGCTCATCAAGCTCACCTGCTTGGATCTTCTGATATAGACGATCAAGTTCAACGCGCATATCAGACAGCTGTTGCTGCACTGAGGAGATAATTTCAGTGAGGCCGTCAGGCCCATCATCTGGCGTGATCAGGATCATGGTCGTCCCAGTCCAATGCGTTTCGCGATCACCCCTCCGAAAGAGAGTGGCAGACAAATCAGACATCCCGTTTCGTCATGACGTGTCATCTCTCCGGCAAATACAACCTAAACGTGCACCGTCACATCGTCAAGATGTTGCGCCCGGCGCACGACCGACAAGCAAAGGTCTCGTTAGGTTTTTCGTGTACCAAGCGCGAGGCCGCCCGACAGGGCGGAAGAGCCATTCACTCGCTCTCGCGTTCCGCTTCGATCTGACGCCAACGCGCAACGTTGCGGTTATGTTCATCAAGCGTCTCGGCAAACGCATGGCCACCTGTGCCATCGGCCACAAAGAAGAGATACGGTGTTTCATCGGGCTGCACAGCCGCCATCAAACTGGCCTCACCGGGATTGGCAATCGGCGTGGGCGGCAGACCTTCGATAACGTAAGTGTTGTACGGTGTGGCTTTACGCAATTCGCTTTGCCGCAAACCCCGGCCAAGCACGCCCTCGCCATTGGTGATGCCGTAGATCACGGTTGGGTCTGTCTGCAAACGCATCCCGCGCCGAATACGGTTGACGAAGACACTGGCCACCTGCGGGCGCTCATCCGCGACACCGGTTTCTTTTTCAATGATGGACGCCAGGATCAGCACCTCGGCCGGGTCTTCGAGGGGCACATCGGGGTTGCGCGCGTCCCATGCCTCAGAAAGACGCGTGCGCTGAACATCCCGCATTTGCTCAAGAAGCCCCAAACGGCTGTCGGATGATTCAACCTCATAACTAAACGGTGCCAGGCTGCCCTCAGGCGGCACCCCTTCAATTGGGTCTTCCAAGACCTCAATCGCGTTCAAAGCGGTGATGATCTGCCAACTGGTGACACCCTCAGCCACGTCAATCCTGTACCGGGTGTCACGGCGATCAATAACTTCGCTGTATTCGGGCGGCCGCGACCCATCGGCCATCAGCTCAAAGTCCGCAACTTCAACAAACGTTTCAGTGGCCGGATCAAGCTCTCGCACCTCAGCGCTGACTTGGCTAATACCGATGCGGTACACCACTTGTGTCCCGCAAGTGCTTGCCCCGCCACGGGTGATGATATCGGTCATATCTTGCATGCTGGCGGCTTCGGGGATCAACCAACTGCCCGCCTTCAACTGCCCCGCTTTACCCGAGTAGTCCGCACCAATCCGAAACAGCGCGCCGTTCGTCACGGCTCCGCGCTCAACCAGATCTTCCGAGACCCGCGTTATGTTGGAGCCTCGCTCGACACGCAAACACATCGACTGCTCAAGCGGGCCGGCTGTTACATACTGCGACTGACCCCACAGGATCGCCCCGCCCATCAGGAAAACGATCAGGACCAGAAAGGTCAGAAAATTAGAGGCAACATGGCGCCACATCTACCGCAGCGCCCCCACCACAAGTGAGGCGTTTGTCCCGCCAAAGCCAAAGCTGTTGGACATCGCGACTTTGATCTGCCTCTCGCGCTTGGCATTGGGGGCCAGATCAAGCGGCGTTTCCACGGCCGGATTGTCGAGATTGATGGTCGGCGGTGCCACTTGATCGCGCACAGCCAGGATCGAGAAAATAGCCTCAATCGCGCCAGCAGCGCCCAAAAGGTGGCCGGTGGAAGATTTGGTCGAGCTCATCGTGGCTTTGGAGGACGCATCGCCCAAGAGCTGCTCCACCGCGCGAAGCTCAATCGTGTCGGCCATCGTGGAGGTGCCATGCGCATTAACATAGTCGACGTCTGACGGATCCAGCCCTGCATTTGACAAGGCAGCTTTCATCGCCCGAAACCCGCCATCGCCGTCTTCGCTTGGCGCCGTAATGTGGTAGGCGTCGCCGGACAACCCGTAGCCTAGTATCTCTGCATAGATCTTCGCCCCACGCGCCCTGGCGTGTTCCAGCTCTTCAAGCACGACGATGCCTGCGCCCTCACCCATGACAAACCCGTCGCGATCCTCGTCATAGGGGCGGCTGGCAGCTTGGGGATTATCTGCGCGTTTTGTCGAGAGCGCTTTGCACGCGTTGAAACCCGCGATACCAATCTCGCAAATCGCAGCTTCCGCCCCGCCAGCGACCATCACCTCCGCATCACCGTGCTGAATAAGACGAGAGGCATCCCCGATGGCGTGCGCACCGGTAGAACACGCTGTCACAACGGCGTGGTTTGGTCCTTTGAAGCCAAACCGGATCCCCACCTGCCCGCTTACCAAATTGATCAGCGCACCGGGAATAAAAAAGGGCGAGACCCGACGCACACCTTTGTCGCGAATGATGTTGGTGGTCTCTTCGATGGATCGAAGCCCGCCGATGCCGGAGCCGATCATCACGCCCGTGCGCAAGCGGCCCTCTTCATCCTCGGGCATCCAGCCGGAATCCTCCACCGCCTGCTGCGCGGCCGCTATCCCGTACATGATGAAATCATCGACCTTGCGGCGCTCTTTTGGCTCCATGTAACGATCGGCAAGGAACGTCCCATCAGTACCGTCGCCCAAGGGAACTTGGCAGGCATATTTCGTGGTGACGTTCGATGCGTCAAAGCGATCAATCAAACCTGCGCCGGACTGACCGTCCAAAATACGCTTCCAGCTTTCCTCAACGCCATCTGCCAATGGCGTGACCAAACCGAGACCTGTGACCACGACACGTCGCATCATGCTGCCCTTCATCTAACCTGCGCGCTGCTCTTACCCCGTCTTGGGGCCTAGGGGCAAGGGCAGCGGCACGCGAAACGCCGCTCGCGGTTAGAGGGTTCAACTGCAAACCAGCCGCTATTGAAACTCTGCAATACGCCCTTGCTCGGCAGCACCGGTCTCGATCGCCTCCGCAAGGTCAACGCGCTTGGAGAAGAGCGCACGGCCAATCAAAGTCCCGGCGATGTTTGGCACATATTTCAGCCGTGCCACATCATCGACGCTGCGCACCGTCCCGCCCGCAATGACAGGATGGCGCGTCGCAGCGGCAAGGCCCGTAATCACGCCGAGGCTTGCATCGCTGTCTTCGATGTCAGCGTCAATGTCGCTCACAATGACACCCGCGAGGGGCACATCTTCAAATGCCGACAGGAATTGCTCTGGTGCCAGCGCGCTTTTCTTGCGCCAGCCTTCTGTCATGACAGATCCCTCGAACACATCCACGGCCAGGACCATCTGATCGGGATATTCATTGGCCAGCGCGCGAAACGTCTGTGGGTCGTAGGCGGCCATGGTTCCCATAACGATCCGCCCTGCGCCTTTGTCGATCCAGGTCTCAACGCCTTCACGGCTTCTAAAACCGCCGCCAATCTGTACAGGGATGTGAACGCTACGAATGATCTCTTCGATCAAGTCTGCATTGTCACCCTCTCCTGAAACCGCATCAATATCGATCAGATGCATCCATTCAGCGCCTGCGGCGGTAAAACCGCGTGCCGTTTCAATTGGATCTACATGCCAGATGCTCGGCTCATTCAAACGCCCCCGAGGTAGGGACACGCACTTACCGTGGCGCAGCTCCAAGGTGGGATAGATAATCATGCGACGCGCTCCTTGGGTTTGAGTGACTCTAAAATGTGACGAGCAGCATACCACAAATCTGCTCACTTGGGGGAAACCCGCCGATCCCGCACAACCCATTGATGAGCGGTGCTTTTGCTCCAAACAAGCCCGGAATCAAAAAGGCCCGGCGAAACCGGACCTTCTCATCGAAACGAAATGTTTATGGCCTGCAGGTCTATGCCGCTTCAGAGATGAACTTCACCGCGTCGCCAAATGTCTGAATTGTTTCCGCCGCATCATCGGGGATCTCAATGCCAAACTCTTCTTCGAAGGCCATGACCAATTCAACCGTGTCAAGGCTGTCTGCGCCCAGGTCGTCAATGAATGAGGCGTTTTCAGCCACCTTGTCTTCTTCCACACCCAGATGCTCAACAACGATCTTCTTAACGCGGTCTGCGATATCGCTCATGTCTTCTTCCTCATTCCTGACCGACCTAGTGTCGGCACATTCTCCGCTCCCATTCGAAGGCTCGCGGTGCTTTTCAGTTGCCCGTCCGGGCGGCTCATCGCCCGGGTTGTTTCGGGCCTGATTCAGGGGCAGAATTGTCGCAACCCCCGTTCAACTCGTGCGGCCTATAGCATATGCCGCAAGATACGCAAATGGTTTCGCTGGCGTGTTTTAAGCGAGGCTGAGCATGCATTTGCGCACTCAAAGCATCGCCATACCGCCGTTGACGTGCAGCGTTGTACCCGTCACGTACCCGCCTTCCTCACTGGCAAGATAGAGGACCGCGGCGGCAATCTCCTCGGGCGTGCCCATCCGCGCCAAAGGGATTTGAGCATTGATTTTTTCTTTCTGGTCGTCGGTCAGTTTGTCCGTCATTGCAGTGCCGATCATGCCCGGGGCCACAGCATTGGCGGTGATCCCACGGCTTGCCACCTCATAGGCAATGGATTTGGTCAGCCCGAGCATACCAGCCTTTGAGGCGGCATAGTTCACCTGACCGGGATTTCCCATCGACCCGACAACGGACCCGATATTGATGATGCGGCCCCAGCGGGCTTTCATCATGGGGCGCATCACGCCACGGCAGAGCCGCATGGTCGCGGTCAGGTTCACGTCGATGACATTGGCCCATTCTTCATCCGACATCCGCATGAAAAGCTGATCTCGGGTGATGCCGGCATTGTTCACTAGGATACTCACGCCACCCATGGCCTCAATGGCGGCCTTCGGCAAGGCATCAACCTCATCAGGATCGCTCAGATTGCATGGAAGGACGTGCGCGCGATCTCCAAGTACTGCCTTCAAAGCCTCCAGCGGATCGACGCGCGTGCCGCTCAACCCAACGGTGGCGCCAGCCCCGTGCAGCGCTTTGGCAATGGCCCCACCGATGCCACCCGACGCTCCTGTCACCAGAGCGGTTTTCCCCGTTAAATCGAACATTCTCGTCTTCCTCCTTTATTCTGACATGGCCGCTGCCGCATCGACCACATCTTGGGGGCTGGAAATGGCCCTAGTCCCAACAGATCTGTCTATGCGGCGCACCATCCCCGAGAGCGCTTTGCCCGCGCCCACTTCCCATATCTCAGTGACACCCATGCGGGCCATGTGCTCCACCGACTCGCGCCAGCGCACCGACCCGGTGATCTGCTGGACCAAAAGCTCGCGAATGCGCACGGGGTCCTGCACATCTTCCGCCAAAACATTCGATACGACGGGCACAACCGGCGCCGCCAAATCTACATCTCCCAGCCGCTCCTTCATAACAGTCGCCGCCGGAGCCATCAGTTGACAGTGAAACGGTGCGCTCACAGGCAAAAGCATGGCGCGTTTTGCGCCTCTGTCCTTGGCAAGCTCCACAGCGCGCTCAACGGCTTCTGTGTGACCAGACACAACGACCTGGCCCGGATCATTGTCATTGGCGGCCTGGCACACCTGCCCCTGCGCCGCTGCATCCGCCACGCCCTGCGCGGCCGCAAAATCCAGGCCCAATAAGGCCGCCATGGCTCCAACGCCAACCGGTACGGCCTCTTGCATGGCAAGACCACGGGCACGAAGCAACCGCGCCGCATCTGCAACCGTAAATGTGCCCGCAGCGGCCAGCGCTGAATACTCCCCCAAAGAATGCCCGGCCACCATTGAAACTGCATCAATCGACACACCTTCAGCTTCCAACGCGCGCACAACGGCCAGCGACATCGCCATAAGAGCCGGCTGTGCATTTTGTGTCAGTGTTAGGTCCTGTTGATCGCCGTCCCAGATCAGCGCGCTCAGTTTCTCCCCCAGCGCGTCGTCCACCTCATCAAAGACGGCTTTGGAGGCGGGATAGGCATCGGCCAGGTCTTTGCCCATGCCAATGGCCTGAGCCCCCTGCCCTGGAAAAACGAAAGCGCGTGTCATGAGATGCCGTCCCTACTTCAAAAGTTTGCGGCCAGATACCGCCTGTTACGGCCCTTCGCAACGGCTCTTACACGCTTGCACGGATTATGTGCGCGCTCGCGCGTTTGTTCTTCATGGGGCTGCCTCTATGTAATTGTCCAACACTAGGGAGCCGACCATGGCACGCGAGAACACGCATACCACCTATGGTTCAGTCACCAAGAGTTTTCACTGGCTGACAGCACTACTGATCCTTTCGATGATCCCTTTGGGGTTCATCGCAAACAATCTTGCTTACCAAATCAAAGATCCCTCGATCCCATCCACCGGCGAAGACATCGCGCGCGTGGCCTGGTTGTTCTCGCTGCATAAAACTGTGGGCGTTGCGCTCTTCTTTACTGCCTTGTTGCGCATTGGATGGGCAATATCCCAACCCAAACCGAAACTTCTCAATGGTGACAAAACGCTGGAAGCCTGGGCGGCGGTCACCGTGCACTGGATGCTCTACTCATCTCTGGTCATAGTGCCGCTTTCGGGCTGGGTGCATCACGCTGCCACGACAGGCTTTGCTCCGATCTGGTGGCCTTTCGGACAATCCTTGCCCTTCGTGCCCAAGGATCAGGTGCTCGCCGACCAAACAGCGACGCTGCACATGGTTTCGGTTTTCGTGATGATGGGCTCGCTTGGCCTGCACATCGCAGGCGCCCTCAAACACCATGTCATCGACAAAGACGCCACGCTAAAGCGCATGCTGCCCGGCGTGACCAGCGCAGACGCCCCCACAAAGCAACCGGGTGAAGTGGTGCCAGTCTTTGCAGCCGCGTCGGTTTGGGCCGCTGTCATCTTTGTAGGCAGTGCCCTCACCCTGACAGAGGCGACGGTCGAGACAGAGGTTGCGGAACTAGAGACAGTCGACAGCCAATGGGCCGTGACGGATGGCGATCTCACACTGTCGATCACTCAGTTCGGGTCCACCGTCGAGGGCGAGTTCTCTGACTGGACAGCCGCCATTGACTACCTCGAGACCCCAGACAGCGACGGCAAACACGGCACCGTCACTGTGACAGTCAACATTGCCTCCCTCGAACTCGGTTCTGTGACCAACCAAGCCAAAGATCCTGCATATCTTGATGTTGAAAATCACCCCACGGCCGTGTTTGAGGCCGATATCTTGGCCAAAAACGCGGGTCACGTGGCCCTGGGCACACTGACACTCAAAGGCCAGAGTGTTCCGGTCGAAATGCCCTTTGACCTCGCGCTAGATGGCGACGAGGCAACGGCAGCTGGCGCCCTGACCTTGGATCGCCGTGACTTTTTGGTGGGCATGGGCACAACGAACGAAACCAATCTTGGCTTTGCTGTGGATGTGGCGTTCAACCTCCAGGCGACACGGGGCGCCGTTGAAGAAGAGCCTCAGATAGCGCAAACCTTTGACGGATGGGCTGTCTCTGAGGGGGAGCTCAACCTCGAGGTCTCTCAGTTCGGCTCCACCGTCAACGGCTCCTTCGCCGACTGGACAGCCGATATCGATTACGAAGAAACACCCGATGACAGCGGCAAACATGGCACCGTGGCGGTCACAATCAACGTTGCATCTCTGGCTTTGGGGTCTGTGACCGATCAGGCCAAGGGTGCAGACTACTTTGACCTCGAAAACCACCCCACCGCGCTCTTTGAAGCCGACATTTTGGCGTCTGAGACGGGTCACGTGGCCGAGGGCGTGCTGACCATCAAAGACCAAAGCATCCCGATTCAAATGCCCTTTGATCTTACGCTTGATGGCAACACAGCCCGCGCGTCAGGGAGCATATCAGTCGACCGCCGCGACTTTTTGATCGGCATGGGCACCACGGATGAGGCCAC
>CAKZYL010000090.1 GCA_937884705.1 uncultured Roseovarius sp.
GCCGCGCGCCAGTACGCGGCCCAGTCGGCGGGGGGGTGGCCAAAAACGCCCACACCTCCAAAAGGCCCACAAGACCTGCGAGCAGGATGATCAGGCAGCCGATCCCGATGAGCAGATCAAGGGCCATGAAGGCGATCAAAGCCCCAGCCCCGTGCCGATGATCCAGACTGACCTGCAACAGCTTGCGTGTCGCGGACACACACACCCAATCTGCCAAAGCATTGGCGGCGGGCAAGAGGAGGAAGAAAAAAGCAATCGCCGTCGCGTCATCCGTGTCGCCGAGAAACACGTCGAAACCAGCAAGGGCACCGCCAACGACAACGGCAAAGGCACCGGCAAAGGCCCCGAAAAATCAGTTCGCTTAACCAGCGGGCCGCCTTCGGCCGAAAACCGGCCCGCTGGGTTAGGGTTTCAACACTCTTTCCAACCTTCAATCCAAAGTCGGTTGAATATCGAAGAGCCGCCCAAAATATGAGCGCACTTGCCCCCAAACTGACGAAGAAAATACCGGCGCGGGTCAAACGCGCGCGCCATCCGTCAAGGTCTTGGAAAGCGGGTATTGCGCCCACATTCGGCTGTCCAGTGGTTACCCGAGCGATCAGTGCCGCCAGCAGCGGATACAGAAAGGCCAAGAGCAAACAGGTGGAAAATGTCTGAAGGCTCCAGCGGCTCCCGAAAACACGGTGCGACCACTTCAGAAAGCGGTCAAGAAAGGCAAAATAGCGCTCTGATCGACCACTGTCATAACTTGCAATAAGGTCTTTGCGCCCGTCGCCGGAACGGATGTCAACCTGCAAATCCTCGCGGGCATTTCTCACATGGCTTGCACGCCATTGCGCAGCAGTAACAAAAAACGCCAAAACGCCTACGATGAATGCTGGTTTCTCTGAGTCCACTTTGGTCCTGCCCCAATCCGTTGGTCATATCTCACCGTGCCGCTTGCCACTCTGTCAAGCCGCGCTTCGTGTTGCGCTTTAGATGGCCTTGCTCTAGCAGGTGACAAAGCCATGGGGGACGCGATGACAGGCGGCAAAAACGGCATCACCTATGCGGATGCAGGTGTGGATATCGACGCGGGCAATGCGCTGGTGGAGCGGATCAAGCCTGCCGCCAAGCGGACCGCGCGCCCCGGCGTAATGGCAGGGCTTGGCGGGTTTGGCGCGCTCTTTGATCTCAAGGGGGCGGGCTATGTGGATCCGATCCTGGTGGCGGCCACGGATGGTGTCGGCACCAAGCTGCGGATTGCAATTGACACCGGTGTGGTGGACGGCGTCGGCATCGATCTGGTGGCGATGTGCGTCAATGATCTGGTCTGTCAAGGCGCGGAGCCGCTCTTCTTCCTGGACTATTTCGCGACTGGAAAGCTGGAGACAGAGCAGGCGGCAAAGATTATCGAGGGAATCGCCGAGGGCTGCGCGCGGTCGGGCACGGCGCTGATTGGGGGTGAGACCGCCGAGATGCCGGGCATGTACGAAGCGGGAGATTTTGATCTGGCGGGCTTTGCCGTTGGCGCGATGGAGCGTGGCGCGGATCTGCCCCGGGACGTGGTTGAGGGAGATGTGCTGCTGGGCTTGATGAGCGACGGGGTGCATTCAAACGGCTACTCCCTGGTGCGCAAACTGGTCGAGGTGTCGGGTCTGGGCTGGGGCGATGCCTGCCCCTGGGCCGATGCATCCCTGGGTGACGCGTTGCTGGCGCCGACGCGGCTTTATGTGACACAAGCGCTTGCGGCGGTGCGGTCAGGCGGCGTGCATGCGCTCGCTCATATTACTGGGGGCGGGATCACGGAGAACGTGCCGCGCGTCCTGCCAGAGGGGTTGGCGGCGCAGGTCACGCTTGATGCATGGGAGCTGCCGGGTGTGTTTGCCTGGTTGGCCAAAACCGGTGGGATGGATCAAACCGAGATGCTCAAGACGTTCAACTGCGGCATTGGTATGATGCTCGCCGTCGATGCGGAGCGCGCAGTGGATCTGACGACGCTTTTGACACAAGCCGGAGAGCGCGTGGTGCGCATGGGCCACGTGGTGGCCGGTGAGGGCGTGACCTATAAAGGTGCGCTTTTGTGACCACGCGAGTGGCTATTCTCATTTCGGGTGGTGGATCCAATATGGTGGCGCTGGTCGACAGTATGACGGGCGATCATCCCGCCCGGCCGTGTCTGGTGTTTTCCAATAATGCAGATGCCGGTGGGCTGACAAAGGCAGCAGAGCGAGGGGTTGCCACCGCCGTTGTGGATCACCGGCCGTTTGGCAAGGATCGCGCAGCATTTGAAGCGGAGCTGCAGATCAAGTTGGAAGAGGCCGGTACGGAGCTCATTTGCCAGGCGGGGTTCATGCGCATTTTCACCGCGTCTTTTGTCGAGCGTTGGCAGGGATGCATGTTGAACATCCACCCCTCGCTTTTGCCAAAATACACCGGGCTCAACACTCATGTGCGCGCGTTGGATGCGGGCGATCTCGAGGCTGGATGTACGGTGCATGAGGTTATCCCAGAGCTGGATGCCGGCCCGATCCTGGGACAAGCGCGCGTTCCGGTCTTGCCAGGGGATACGCCTGAGATGCTGGCCGCGCGGGTTTTGGTCGAAGAGCACAAACTGTACCCGCGCGTGCTGCGTTCGTTTGTGGAAGAGCGGTTTTCGTCACAGGGTGCGCGAAATCTTTGAAAGATTTCGGTCCGAATTCTTTCAAAGAATTCGGTTGCCCGTGGAAAATGACGGCGCCATCCCACTGAAGTGCTTTTTTTTGTTGGCAAAATCACAGACCACAGACGGATTTCCGTTTCAATTTGCCCACGCATGACCTATCACTGGTGCACCCTGAAGGGCGTATGGTGCGTTTTTCAGAGCGCGAACGACCCTGATGATTACAATCACCAAGACCGACGATCTAGCCGCGTTTTGCGCGCGAGCTGCGGCGTGCGACTATGTCACTGTCGATACAGAATTTTTGCGCGAACGCAGCTATTACTCAAAATTGTGCCTTGTACAGTTGGCGTTGCCAACGCGTGGAATAGAAGATGCTGTCCTTGTCGATCCGATCGCGGATCATCTGTCGCTGGAACCGCTCTATGAGCTCTTCCGTGATGAAGCGGTGGTCAAGGTTTTCCACGCGGCTCGTCAGGACCTTGAGATTTTCCATGTCGATGCAGGGCTGATCCCCAAGCCGATGTTTGATACCCAGGTGGCCGCCATGGTCTGCGGGTTTGGTGAGCAGGTTGGCTATGAAACCCTTGTGCGCAAAATCGCGCGGCAAAACTTGGATAAAACCTCGCGCTTCACCGATTGGTCCCGCCGCCCGCTGACAGATGCGCAAAAGACCTATGCGATCGCGGATGTGACGCATCTGCGCGATATCTATGAGTTTCTGAAAGACAAGCTGTCCCAGTCCGGTCGCGAGCGGTGGGTGGCCGAAGAGCTGGAGATCCTGAACGACCCAGAGACCTATACGATCCGACCAGAAGATGCTTGGCAAAGAGTGAAAACACGCAATCCCTCGGGCCGCTTTTTGGCGATTGTGCGGGAATTGGCTGAGTTTCGCGAAAACTACGCCCAAAGCCACAACATTCCCCGCAACAGAGTGTTCAAGGATGACGCTCTGGTCGAGTTGGCATCGACCAAACCCACCTCGATGAAAGATCTGGGCCGGTCGCGGCTCTTGTTGCGAGAGGCCCGCAAGGGGGACATTGCAGATGGGATCATGGCGTCGGTTCGGGCCGGGTTACATGTGTCACAAGACAGTCTGCCAAAGCCTGACCGATCCCGGGAAAAATTACAGGTGAACCCCGCTCTTGCGGATCTTTTGCGCGTGCTCCTCAAGGCGAAATCAGAAGAGTTTGGCGTTGCCGCCAAGCTGATTGCCAATGCAGCCGAGCTTGATGCGATTGCCGCCGGGCAGCGGGATTTGTCGTCGCTCAGGGGGTGGCGCAAGGACGTGTTCGGGTCTGATGCTCTGCGTTTGTGCGACGGGCAAATTGGCCTTGCAGCCCAGGGCGCGCATATCGTTGCGGTGAAGCTCTAACACCGTCGGCAGCATGCGTCGAAAATGCGTGTGTCGCTGAGTTTGCCGCAGGCATTCGGAGCGTCGAGGGCGGACAGTTGTAACCTCCATCCAATGGGATCTACGTAGATCTAATAAGGTATGAAACGCAGCGCAAAAATCATGCGGCGTCAGCGCCGGCTTGTGCGCGTGTTGCGCCTCGCCACAACCTGCACTGTGCGGACCAGCTCCAACTCTTGCACGCTGATCGGTGCTGCGGCCTGAATTCTGCGCGTGCGTTCGGGGCCCTGCGCCGTTTGGATCGGCTGGAGGGCGCGGAGCTCATAGGTGAGGACACCGTCGACGATGGCGCCATTATTGAGCGCCACAAGCCTCACATCATAAGCGCCTTGCCGCGTGGTCACACCCGAGACAGTGACGATCGCCCCGGTTGTCGTTTTCTGGATTTCAAGCGAGGTCACCTGATCGACCATCGTTCCTAGATAGGGTTCTTCGTCATCCGCTGCCAAAAGGCTGGCCCTGTCAGCGACGCTGGTGCTGCGGTTCGTCACATTCTTAATCTGGCTTTGTTTGCGTTCGCCGATGAGCGGGTTCACTTCCACCACCTCGCCGTCCGCTGCCACGACCGTCCCCGTTTCGTTGGTGGAACTGGTGCTCGATCCGAACCAGTTGATCGGGTTGAACCGCGACTCGCGCACGGTGCCACAAGACATCAGGACAAGGCTCGTCATCAGCAAGATCAAAAGGTTATGGCGCATTGGGGTCCCCTTCCATCCACGGGTGAGGTCTACCGCATGCGGGCCATCTTGAAAAGTGTCGGCTGGAGCATGAGGGTCTGGACGTCTGCGCCTCGCCCGCTTACCTCTGGGCGTGAAGAGCAAGGAATGGGTTTCCGTGGCACAGCCTGCATTTGAAGAGATCGTCGAAGACTTTGAATTCCTGGAGGATTGGGAAGACCGCTATCGCTATGTGATCGACCGGGGCAAGTCCATGGATGCGCTTGATGACGCGCTCAAGGTACCGGCAACCAAAGTGGATGGCTGCGCCAGTCAGGTTTGGCTGCACCCCCGCGTTGAGGCGGGGACGTTTTCTTTTGAAGGCGACAGTGACGCGATGATCGTGCGCGGGCTGATCGCGGTTCTGAAGGCGCTTTACAACGATGTGCCTGTGGTCGAGGTGCCCAAAGTTGATGCCCCCGGTGAATTGGCGCGGCTGGGATTGAACGATCACCTTTCGGCACAACGCTCCAACGGGTTGCGGGCGATGATTGAGCGGATCCGCCACGTGGCAGAAGACGCGCTCTGATGCCATGCCCAAAGGCTGCGTTACGAGATGATCACCAAGCTGTGTATCGCGCAATGCCTTGGTTGGCTTACGTTTACCGATAACCGAACCTGGAGGCTTTCCGAATGATGCGTTTGATCCCTGTCGTCTGTTTTGCCCTTTTGGCGATACCGGCCATTGCGCAAGACAGCGAAAGCCCGGACGTAGACATTCCGCAGGCCGAAGAGCCGCAAATTGAGGGACCGCAGAACGAAGGGCCGATGACCTACGAAAAGCTGGGCCGCATCATCTTTGCGCTGGATCCTGGAGCGCAGCCACAAGGGCCCGGATTCGTTCTGACAATTGCCGATGTAACTGTCTTGGTCGTGGTCGATCCCAATGCAGACCGGATGCGGGCTATGGTGCCCGTGGCGGATGTCGCCGATCTCACCGAAAAAGAGCTTGTTCGCATGATGCAGGCCAATTTTGATACCGCGCTCGATGCTCGCTATGCGATTGCCAACAACACACTTTGGTCGACCTACATCCACCCTTTGTCGCCTTTAGAGAAAGATCAGTTCATTTCCGGTCTGGGTCAGGTGGTCAATACCGCCAAAACCTATGGCACGCTTTATTCTGGCGGGTTGATGCAATTCAACGGCGGCGACAGCCCGGGGCTGCAGCGCGAATTGATTGATGAGCTGTTGAAGAAGGGCGAAGAAATCTGACGCGATCCTTATCGCCCCTTTTGTCCTGATTTGGATCAGCGGCCCAAACGCTCTTTGACGTCGTCGGCAAAATCTTCGTAGCGGCGCAGCGATTTCACGTCGACCTGCACATGGTTTCCCATTTTGCGCATGATTGGCAGATCAAAGAGGATCTGATCGAGCATGTCGGGGCCTTCGACATCGACCACAGCCACGACCTTGCGTTCGCCCACGACTTTCCAAAGATCCACGACGACACCGGCCTCTTTGGCGCCAAGCGCGGCACCGGCCTCCTCAGCCCAAATCGAAAACAGGCCCTGCTGGCCCATGCCTTCGCTGTATTCGACGGTGAAGTTTAAAAGATAAAGCATGTATTCCTCCCAAAGCTATGGTGAGCAGACTAGCCAGTTTTCCCATGCATTTCGATGCTCAGTCGCATGGACGCTTGTTTACTATTAAAGCGAGCGGCTCGATTTGGGGGTGAGATTGCGGTTTGGTGGCGCCTGACATGTCGTATCCATCGTGCATTCGAGGCGGTCGAACCGTCCGTCTGCAAGGTCTTCGGGTTTGATCCAGATCTGCAAAACTGCGTCTGGACCAATCTCAAGAGGCAATCCAAAGCTGTCGCCGAACTGAAACAACAGAATGTCATTTGCATGATCGCGCACCGATGATTGGATCTCAAAGCCTAGGCCAAACATTTGAAGCGGCATTGTTCCAGGCGAGAAACGCGGGCCGGCCGGTTGGCTTTGAAGTGTCACGATTCGCCTGTCCCAACGTTCGTCCTGATCCAACCTTTTGAAGTCTTGCTGTTCTCTGGCAACAGCCCGCTTGCAGGCGTCCTGAAGTGCCATCTTTGCAAGGGAATGTGTGGTGTCTGCTTGGAGGCCATGCCCTATTACCGTGTCGTCGAATAAGCCGAGCCACGGGCCCAACAGGTTTCCATGGGCATCCTTTTTGCTTGCGTGGCGCTCAATTTCCACCAGCATGTCGACAAACCGCTTTAGCATTTGCGCGCTCACCGGTCCTGTCTGGAACTGAGCCAGCGCCATCCAGCGCTTGGCTTGCCGGTCAAAAGTCTCCGTCACCGCGATAGGTGTGTCAAAGGCAAAGAACACAGGTTTGGGGCCCTCTCCGAAAGCGTGTTCCTGCACTTTCTTCTTTGAGGTTGCCACGTTCCAAATCGCTGTTGAGTTCAGAATGCCTTGTGCGCCTGCGTCATGCGTTGATCTGAGGCGCTCAAGTATCTTGTCATGGCATCGGTCATAAAAATCTTTAGACCAGTCAAAGATGAACTCCCACGTCAGATGCCGCGCCTGGAGTTCAAGCAGGTGCTCGCGAAGTGCTTTGGGGATCCTGTTCACCAGATCGGCGGAATCCTGGGTCTCATTCGGAAATGGCGGAAAGGGCCGCGCAGTGCTAAGCGCTTGCGCGAGGCCTTCTTCATGATGGCAATTTGCCTGTTTCCAAGGCCCTATATTGGTTCCGGCCTCTTCGACCATGTTGAGGGCAAGCCGATTGACTGCGTGGTCCGACGGAAATGGCAAAACCTCGGCGCGCTGCCTGACCAGCAAGCGGCCGTTATCGGTCGTGCCGTCTGCATGGACGAGATTTGACTGCATTGTGCCAATGTCTGCCAAATCGGATGGCAGCTCGCATTCCATCAGGGTCGATGGATGTTCGGGGGTGAAAACGACTGCTACCGCTGATGCAGCGTAGAGGAGGTCGAGATGCAATGGCAGGAAGAGGGACAACGTGCCCTTCTTCGGAAAATCCGGGGTCGGGTAACCCGACGCGCTGCGTGGAAGGCGTCCGAGGTTCGCCTCGGCGACGAAATGCAAAGCTTTTCCGTTCTTGTCGCGCGGCCACCGTGTGCCTGGCCCGAGGCGTGGCTTGCCGCCAAAACGGATGGGTTCATCGCCGCGCCACATGCAGCGTGGAAGGGGCCGCACCAAAAGTCCTGCGGTTCCGGGCCGTTGCATTCCATCGTGCATTGCGAAATCTCCGGATCAAATACGACTTCGGAATAAATGATTGATCTGTCTAAAATTAGGCGGATGAAGACGTTGGTGTGGGGGCGGGCCTTACAATCGCCCGATTTGCAAATGAGACGGGACCGGCGCTAAGCGGGGAACGTTACTCTGGTCCGTCCACAGCCCTGCGCAACCCCTTGCTATCAAGCCCGGGCTGTCTTATACGCCCCAGTGTCAAAGCGGCAGGTTAGACCGCGAGGAAAGAGCAGGGGCCGGGAAATACCGCGGCCCTTTGTTTTTTGCTCGCTGTTATCTGTGCCTGACCAATCGAAACTTGAAAGACCGGTGGATCCAACCGCCCGGCCTGAAAAACCGAGATAACTAAGGATAAAAACGCCACATGGCTCAAAACGCATCTATGGAGGAATTCGAAGCCCTCCTGAATGAAAGCTTCGAAATGGACACGCCCGATGAAGGGTCTGTTGTCAAAGGCAAAGTCATCGCCGTAGAGGCAGGACAAGCCATCATCGACGTCGGCTACAAGATGGAAGGCCGCGTTGATCTCAAAGAATTCGCAAATCCAGGTGAAGCCCCCGAAATCGCTGTTGGCGATGAGGTTGAGGTGTACCTGCGCTCAGCAGAGAACGCCAAAGGCGAGGCTGTCATCAGCCGCGAAATGGCGCGCCGTGAGGAAGCCTGGGATCGTCTGGAAAAAGCCTATGCTGACGACGCCCGCGTCGAGGGAGCGATCTTCAACCGCGTCAAGGGCGGCTTCACGGTCGACCTCGGCGGTGCCGTCGCGTTCTTGCCTGGCTCTCAGGTTGATGTGCGCCCTGTGCGCGACGCGGGCCCTCTGATGGGTCTCAAGCAGCCGTTCCAGATCCTCAAGATGGACCGCCGCCGGGGCAACATCGTTGTGTCGCGTCGTGCCATCCTCGAAGAAAGCCGCGCCGAACAGCGCGCCGAGGTGATCGGCAAGCTGGCAGAAGGCGATGCTGTCGATGGTGTGGTCAAGAACATCACAGAATATGGTGCGTTCGTTGACCTCGGCGGTGTAGACGGCCTGCTGCACGTCACCGACATGGCATGGCGTCGGGTGAACCACCCGTCCGAGATCCTGACCATTGGCGAGACCGTCAAGGTGCAGGTGATCAAGATCAACAAAGAAACGCACCGCATTTCCCTGGGCATGAAGCAGCTGCAGGAAGATCCATGGGATCTGGTGGCCGCGAAGTATCCGCTGGAGTCCGTGCACAACGGCCGCGTGACCAACATCACCGATTACGGCGCCTTTGTTGAGTTGGAGCCGGGTGTCGAAGGTCTGGTCCACGTCTCCGAGATGTCCTGGACCAAGAAGAACGTTCATCCTGGCAAAATCGTCTCCACCTCTCAGGAAGTGGAAGTCATGGTTCTGGAAATCGACGGCACCAAGCGCCGCGTGTCCCTGGGCCTCAAGCAGACCATGCGCAACCCATGGGAAGTCTTCGAAGAAACCCACCCCGTTGGGGCGGAAGTCGAAGGCGAGGTCAAGAACATCACCGAGTTCGGTCTCTTTGTCGGTCTGCCCGGCGAGATCGACGGCATGGTGCACCTCTCCGACCTGTCCTGGGACGAGCGTGGCGAAGACGCGATCCAGAGCTACCGCAAGGGCGATGTCGTTCAAGCGGTTGTCTCCGAGGTTGACGTTGAGAAAGAGCGCATTTCGCTCTCCATCAAAGCGCTGGGCGGCGACAAGTTTGCCGAAGCGGTTGACGGCGTGAAGCGTGGCTCGATCATCACGGTTGAAGTGACCTCGATCGAGGATGGTGGCGTTGAGGTGGAGTATGAGGGCATGAAGTCCTTCATCCGCCGCTCTGATCTCAGCCGTGACCGTGCCGAGCAGCGTCCAGAGCGGTTCTCCGTCGGGGACAAGGTCGATGTCCGCGTGACCAATGTGGATGCCAAGACGCGTCGTCTGGGTCTCTCGATCAAAGCGCGCGAGATCGCAGAAGAGAAAGAAGCTGTCGAACAGTATGGCAGCTCTGATTCGGGTGCGTCTCTGGGTGATATCCTGGGCGCGGCACTCAAGGGCGACGAGTAAACCGTCATCCCGCCAAACAATCGAAAAGGCCTCGGCATGTCGCCGGGGCTTTTTTCGTTTCAGACTGTTGCCGTCGTGAGGGTCGCGGAGGTCCGCTGCGATCACAGCGAATCATCTCCTATGGGTCGCGTCTCAAGGGGGGCCAAGGTGCTCATTTTCGCGGTGAGGTACCTAATTGTCTCAAAAATAGCTGTATTTCATCGGGATATACGGCGGAATACCGTATTGATGGCTTTGCCGACCGCTTTTCGTTTTTTCGATTTGTCACTATAGTTTACCAATTCCACGAGAGCGGCGATAAGCCTGCCGAGAAGACTTCTACATAGACTGCCCTGGGAGATGCGCGATGATTAGGTCGGAACTCATTCAAAAGATAGCCGATGAAAATCCGCACCTCTTTCAGCGCGATGTAGAGCGGATAGTAAACACGATATTCAATGAGATTACGGATGCGATGGCATCGGGTAACCGCGTAGAGCTGCGAGGTTTTGGAGCATTCTCGGTTAAGAAGCGCGAAGCGCGCACCGGCCGGAACCCGCGCACGGGCGCATCGGTTGACGTGGAAGAAAAGCATGTGCCGTTTTTCAAAACTGGGAAACTCCTCCGCGACCGTTTAAACGGGAAATCTTGATGAGATACATCCGCTATGCCATTTTGGCATCCATTGCCCTGGTGCTGATCATTGTTGCCATGGCCAATCGCGGCGCGGTGACAGTGCAGACTCTGCCCCTGGAGCTGGCGCAGATCGCGGGGATGAATTTCAGCTATGAGGTGCCTCTTTTCGTGGTGATCTTCGCGGGCATTCTGGGCGGCCTCGTGCTTGGGTTCGTGTGGGAATGGATCCGAGAAGCCAAAGAGCGCGCTGCAGCGACCCGTCAACGGCGTGAGATGGCGCTTTTGAAAGCCGAGATCCAACGCCTCAAAGACAAAAATGACGAGGGCAAGGACGAGGTGCTGGCGCTTCTTGAAAAGGCCAGTTAACTCCCTGCCATGTCAGACATGAAGGTCAAAATCTGCGGGCTCACGCAGCCCAGTCACGTGGCAGAGGCCGTGGCAGCTGGCGCGGATTACTTGGGATTCAACTTTTTTCCCAAATCCCCGCGCTATGTCAGCCACGCCACGGCGGCGGGGCTAATGTCTGGCGTGCCCGAGAGGGTAGCCAATGTGGCGCTCGTGGTGAATGCCAGCGATGAGGAACTGGGCGCATTGATCGCGACTGCTGGTCCAGACATCCTTCAACTGCACGGATCAGAAAAGCCGGAGCGCGTGGCGGAGATCAAAACGCGTTTTGGCCTGCCGGTGATGAAGGCCATTGGCATCGCCACGCAAAGTGATCTTCCGCAGATTGACGCCCATGGCGCTGTTGCGGATCTTCTTCTCCTTGATGCGAAACCTCCCAAGGGCGCAGACCGGCCCGGCGGCAATGCCGTGGCGTTTGATTGGTCGCTTCTGGCAGGCAAAGACATCGCCGTGCCCTGGCTGCTGGCCGGAGGGTTGGGGCCGGTCAACGTGGCCGACGCCATTCAACAAACTGGGGCTGTCCAGGTGGATGTCTCGTCCGGCGTGGAACGCGCGCCAGGCATGAAAGATCCAGGCCTGATGCACGCGTTTATCAGAGCCGCGCGCGCCGCCTGAGATTTTGCCGCGCCGCTTGGGACTGGAAAAACCCGGCCACGTCCCATATTCAACCTCTGACACAGCAGGGACAAACGCGCTATGGATGATCTTTTCAATTCCTTCATGAACGGGCCGGATGAGAAGGGCCGTTTCGGTCAGTTCGGTGGCCGATTTGTATCTGAGACGCTGATGCCGCTTATTCTGGAGCTTGAGCGGCAGTATGAGCACGCCAAGACCGACAAGAGTTTCTGGGATGAGATGCAACATCTCTGGACGCATTATGTGGGCCGTCCGAGCCCGCTTTACTTTGCTGAAGGGATGACCGAGCGTCTGGGTGGGGCCAAGATCTATCTCAAGCGCGATGAGCTCAATCACACGGGCGCGCACAAGATCAACAATGTGCTGGGTCAGATCCTCTTGGCCCGCCGCATGGGCAAAACGCGGATTATCGCGGAAACGGGCGCGGGGCAGCACGGGGTGGCCACGGCGACAGTCTGCGCCAAGTTTGGTCTCAAATGCGTGGTTTACATGGGCGCCCATGACGTGGAGCGGCAGAAACCCAATGTGTTCCGCATGCGCCTGTTGGGGGCCGAGGTGGTGCCGGTGACATCCGGGCGCGGCACGTTGAAGGACGCGATGAACGATGCGCTGCGCGATTGGGTGACCAACGTGCACGAGACGTTTTACTGCATAGGAACCGTGGCCGGCCCGCATCCGTACCCGGCCATGGTCCGCGATTTCCAGTCGATCATCGGCAAGGAAACGCGGGAGCAAATGATGGCCGCAGAGGGCCGCGTGCCAGATACGATCATCGCGGCGATCGGCGGCGGGTCAAATGCGATGGGGCTTTTCTACCCGTTTTTGGATGACACTGACATTGAGATTATCGGGGTTGAAGCGGGCGGCAAAGGCGTCAATGCCAAGATGGAGCATTGTGCGTCTTTGACCGGCGGGCGCCCGGGTGTGTTGCATGGCAATCGCACATATCTTTTGCAGGACGACGATGGTCAGATCCTGGAAGGGTATTCGATTTCTGCCGGGCTTGATTACCCGGGAATTGGACCTGAACACAGCTGGTTGCATGATATTGGGCGCGCTCAATATGTCTCCATCACGGATGTAGAAGCCCTCGAGGCGTTCCAATTTTCATGTCAGACCGAAGGCATTATTCCGGCCTTGGAGCCGAGCCATGCCCTGGCCCACGTGATGAAGATTGCCCCTGAACTGCCGAAAGATCACATCATCTGCATGAACATGTGCGGGCGCGGCGACAAAGACATCTTCACGGTGGCCCGACATCTGGGCTTTGACATGGACGACGGGGAGTGACTTCACTTCAGGGAGCCGAATTCTTTCAAAGAATTCGGACTGCATTTTTTTAAAAAATGCGCGCCAAACGTTGGCGGCAAAATTTTTTTAAAATTTTGGGTCCTGGTTGGTCACTTCAGCCTATGAATATGGTCGGGTAAATCCCGCGCATTAACATGCGCCTCGCGGACAAGGTGGTCGAAATGGGCGGTCATTGCCTGCACGCGCTCTGTGTCCCGAAACACAAGATAACTTTGTCCAAGGTACAGTGCTGCCAAGAGCGGCCCGAAGATCGTCACCGGCGCGGAATAGAGGCGACGGGCGTCAAAGAGATAGAGACGCATGCGGGGGTAGAGTTGCTCTGCCACATGCGTGAGATAGTCGGTTTGTTCCAACCGCGTGGCTTTGGGCAAACCCGCATAATACCCTTCGCCCCGCACGAAACTGTCGATCTCATAGAGCGGCAGGGCAATCTCATAGTCCGATTGGGTCTGCCGCATCCAGGTGAGCCTGTCTTCTGACGCGCCGATCGCCTGATCAATGCTGCGGCCGAGATGCGGCGCGTATTCCCATTCCAGCATCGCGCGTGTCTTCAACATATCCGGCAGGCCTGCAGGCACGTGACGGATTTTGTAGCCCGCTGCCTCCTGGTGCCAGCGGAAGATTTGTTCATCGACCAACGCTCGCGGAGCCTCAGTCAGCGACATGGCATTGGCCACGATATCGGCCGCAGATTCGGGCCGGTCTGTCAGCCCCAGGAGCCAGTCGGCAGAAACGCCCAACTGGGCTGCGCATTCGCCAACCACCTGCGCATTGGGCAGCCGCGCGCCATCGCCCTTGATCAGTTGCGAAATGGTGGAGCGATCGACACCGATTGCGCGGGCCAGACCGCTTTGCGTTTGGCCGCGTTCGATGAGGCCTTCCATCAGCCGCACGCGGAACAAATGCGCTCGGTCACGCTTGTCGATTTTCTGTGTCATATGGTGACTTTTATCACCAATGCAGAGCAATGTTAACCGTTTGAGGAATTTTCCGCTGACAGAAACTGTCGTAACGTTTTTGTGAAGGGCACATTCAAACGGAGATCACATGGAAACGCGGGCGCGGACCTGGGTAAAAGCGATTGTGTGGAACGCCATCGGTTTGGCGGTGATGAGCCTTGTGGGCTTTGTCATGACAGGGTCGGCGGCCGTCGGGGGCACCATGGCCGCGATAAACACCTGCGTCGGCCTCGCCTGCTATGTCATTTACGAACGGTTTTGGTCACGTGTGCAATGGGGCCGTTCGTATGGATAAGGCGCGGCGTGGGATTGAATGGCCAACCCTGGCTTTGATGGCGGCCTGTTATGGCTTGTGGATCGCGGCGATTTTCTGGCTGTCGACCATTTGGCTTCCCTTAGGGATCATTGGAGCCACATTGGCCGTGACGCAGCATTCCTCGCTGACGCATGAGGCCATCCATGGCCATCCGTTTCGGTCCATGTGGCTGAATGAGGCCACTGTTTTCACACCTTTGGGTCTGAGCGTACCCTACCGCCGGTTCCGCGATTTGCACCTGGCCCATCACGTGGATTCGATCCTGACAGAACCTTATGATGATCCTGAGACGAACTATCTGGACCCGACTGTCTGGCATACGCTGCCGCGGTGGGTGCAACGCATTCTCATCATCAACAACACGCTGGCGGGGCGCATGGTATTCGGGCCGGCGATAAGCTTGATGGCCTTGGTCAAAGAGGATTGGAACGCAGTCCACGCGGGCGACAAAGGCATTTTGTACGCCTGGGTGTTGCACGGTGTGGGAGTCATCCCTGTGATTGGATTGGTTGTGGTGTCACCAATGCCATTCTGGGCCTATGCGATCGCAGCCTATGCGGGCTTTTCCATTCTCAAGATCCGCACGTTTCTGGAGCATCAGGCCCATGAACGCGCAAGTGGCCGCACCGTTGTGATCGAGGATCGAGGGCCTCTGGCTCTGCTTTTCCTCAACAACAATCTCCATGCGGTGCATCACATGCATCCTTCGGTGCCGTGGTACAGATTGCCCGGGCTTTGGGCGCGCAATCGCGACAAGTATCTGGGCCGGAACGAGCATTACTACTATGCCTCTTACAGACAGATCTTTGCCCGCCACCTGTTCCGGGCCAAAGACCCCGTGCCGCATCCGATTTACACGGCCCATCGCGAACCGGCGGAGTAACGCAGCTCTGGTCATCCCCGGCCAATCCGGTCAGAGATGGCGGCCATGGACGCCTGGATTTTCATAGCCATCGCGGCGGCTGCGTTTCAGACACTGCGCTTTATGCTGCAAAAGTCGCTGTCGATGGGCCCGCTCTCGGCAGGCGGGGCGACATTCGCGCGCTTTTTCTATGGCGCGCCTTTCGCGGCGATCCTGGCATTGGGGTATCTAACGTGGCGTGGTGTGGGCTGGCCCGAGCTGAACGGCGTGTTTTGGGCCTATGCGATGATCGGTGGTCTGGCGCAGATACTGGCCACGCTTTTCGTGGTCCTGATCTTTGCCGAGCGTAACTTTGCAGTTGGCATCACGTTCAAGAAAACAGAGGTCATCCAGACCGCCATTGTCGGTTTTGTCGTGTTGGGGGATCGGGTCAGCCTCTATGGCTTTGTAGCAATCCTGATCGGTTTGGTGGGCGTGCTCGTCCTGTCAGAACCGCCCAAGACGGACGTCAAAGGATGGCGCCGTTTTGCCAATCGCGCGGCGGGTCTGGGTTTAGCCTCGGGCGCGTTTTTCGCCATTTCGGCGGTGGGATATCGTGGCGCCACGCTGGAGGTTGCACAGGGGGATGCCTTTTTCCGCGCCGCGGTCACCGTGTCCGTGGTCACGCTTGCACAATCACTGGGCATGATGGCTTGGTTGATGGCGCGTGAGCCGGGTCAGGTCAGGCGCGTCTGGGCCGCCCGTGGCACGGCTGTCTGGATCGGGGTGACAAGCATGGCGGGGTCTGTTGCGTGGTTTACGGCCTTTACGCTGCAGAACGCGGCCTATGTTTTTGCTGTCGGGCAGGTCGAGGTGATCTTTTCGATCATCGCCTCAGTGCTCTTTTTCAAAGAACGCATCGCGGGCCGGGAATTTCTGGGGATGGGCCTTTTGACCGCGAGCATTGTCGTCTTGGTGGCTTTGGGCTGATCAATCTGGATGCGCGTGGCCATACATGCGTAGAAATAGGCTCTCTTCATCGTTGTTTTTGAAGAATGGCACCGAGGCAGGTGGCGCGGGATCGGCGACACGGGCTTCGAGCTCGGCCAGAACCACCTCGGTGATAAAGGGCAGATCCAGGGCGCGGGCCTCTTGCAAGGGCACCCATTGCAGGTGGGACAGTTCCTCGGACGCTGCGGAAAAATCATCCAGATCGCCTGCGATATGCGCGGCATCCACCAAAAAGAACCGCGCATCAAAACGCCGGGGCCGTCCGGGCGGCGTGATGGCCCGGAACACAAACTGCATTTGATCTGCAACCGGCAGAAGGCCCAGATCGGCAAAAGTCGCCCAATCTGACGGAGGCCTGCCCGTCCAGGCACCGGAGCGACCGAGCGCGAGGCCCGTTTCCTCCCAAAGCTCGCGGATGGCAGCGACTGGCAAGGCGTGAGAGAGATCGCTCTGGCTGTCTTCGCGCAGGCGCGAAATGCACAGATCGGTCAGGGTGGCGTGCAACGCGACCTCAGTGTCGCCCGGGTCCACTGCGCCGCCTGGAAAGACGAACTTGCTTGGCATGAAAGCGGCTTTGGCCCCGCGTTGGCCCATGAGCACCCTGGGGTGGGTGGCCCGATCGCGCAGCACTATCACCGTTGCCGCGTCACGTATGGCTGTTTTGTCGACGGTCACGTTGCCCCCTTGTCGGGGTCAGCCAGGATCGTCCTCCTCACCAAACCCATGCATGTAACGGGCCCATTGGAAACCGATCACCATTCCCTTGAGCCGGGGCAATAGGTAAAGCGAAAGGCCGACGCAGCCAACGGTGAAAATCGTAAACATAATGAGTGGCTCGGGCCGAAACCGGACGAATACCACATGCATCATCGGCGCCATCAAATGGCCAACGAGAAGGATGGTCAGATACGCTGGGCCATCATCGGCGCGGTGATGGGTGAAATCCTGACGACAGACTGTGCAGGTTTCATTGGTTTTCAGATAGCCCTGGAACAGCGCACCTGACCCGCAACGAGGACAGCGCCGGCGGAACCCGTTAAAAAGCGCCGGCCAAATGGGCCGCTCAACGTGCACATGCGTTTTGGTAGGCATCGTCCAACCTCGCGAACTGCGCGTTCCCATGTGGTTTTGACACATTAGCCATGAACGTTCTTTTCGGTTTTGGGAAGGGGGCGTCATGTCCTTGCGTCCGGATGTCGCAAAAAATGCCGCCTATCAGCGACGGAAGTTGAGACCTTGAGCGTTTAGGATCTGCAAAATACGAAAAAATGGGCGCGACACGCGCAGGTTTCGCATAAATGAGGAGAAAGCAAATGAACAATACAGCCCTGACACTTTGCCTGTCTGCGGCCATTTTGGCGGGTTTGAGCACCGATGGTTTCGCCGCAGGAGACCGGCATGGCGGACCACGGATCAACTTTGAAGAGGTTGATGCCAATGCCGACGGGCTTTTGAGCCCTGAGGAAATGGAGACGCACCGCGCCGCGCGGTTCGCCGAGGCAGACACGGACGGCAGTGGCGGTCTGAGCCCTGCAGAAGTCGAAGCTCGGATGATCGCCACCCAAAATGAACGTCGCGAGCGGATGCTGGACCGCATGTTTGAACGCCGCGACGCCGATGCTGACGGTGAGATTACGATGGCCGAAATGTCCGAAAGCCGGTCAGCCGACAGGTTTTCGCGTGCCGATGCCGATGGTGACGGGCTGATCTCGAGAGCGGAGTTTGACGAGGCGCGGGAGAAGGCGCGCAGCAAACAAGGCCGGGCACAGTAAGCAAAGGTTGGCGTGTCTGCCCCTCTATCGAGGGGTGGACCGCCAGTAAGATTGAGGCAAGACTGCTGTGGTGATGGCCCCAATAGCGACCCGCGATGATCATGCCGTTTGATGATATAAATGCTGCCCCCACCGAGGCGCTGTTGCAGCTTTATGCCAATGGCGATCCTGAGGCATCGCGTGCGCTGACGCGGCGGTTGTTGCCGCGTGTCCTGTCCCATGCGGAGCGTTTGCTGAGCAATCGGGCCGAGGCCGAGGATGTGGCGCAAGAGGCCATGCTTCGACTGTGGAAGATCGCGCCGGACTGGCGCACCGGTGAGGCAAAAGTGACAACCTGGCTTTACCGCGTCACGGGCAACCTCTGCACTGACAGGCTGCGACGACGGCGCGGTGTCGGGCTTGACGAGGTGCCGGAGCCCGAAGACGACGCATTGAGCCCTGCGGATCAAATGCAGGAAAATGCACGGGCACAAGCCTTGCAGGCGGCGCTTGCCCGGCTGCCTGAACGGCAGCGGCAGGCGGTGATTTTGAGGCATATCGAAGAGGTCGGCAATCCTGAGATTGCCGAGATCATGAACATCAGCGTTGAAGCGGTCGAAAGTCTGATCGCACGTGGTAAACGGGCCTTGACGACCGATCTTGCCGCACAACGCGACGAACTGGGAATAAGCGAATGACCGACGCACCAAAGAGACCCGACCCGCTCGACGACGCGTTTCACGCGTTGAAAACGCACGCCACGCCGCCCGGCGATCATCTGATGTCGCGGGTGTTGGCCGATGCAGATGCGGTGCAGGCTGACTTTCTGGCGCCCCCCAAACCCGTGCGCGCGCCATTGTCGACGCGGTTTTTGGCGGTGATCGGCGGCTGGCCGTCTATGGCGGGCCTTGCCACGGCGGGCCTGGCAGGGGTCTGGATCGGTGTCAGCCAACCGGCTGCGCTGGTGCAAACCTCAGAGGCGTTGATCTATGGCGATGTCAGCGGCGCGCTCGTTGATCTTGACCCGTACCTGGGTCTCAGTGAACCGGATGGAGGTCTTTGATGAGCTCTGATCCCAATACCGCGCCAAAGGGCATGCGCCTTTGGGTGCGCATCGTGCTTGTGGTGTCCCTGGGTCTGAACCTTTTGGTCGTGGGCGCCATCGCCGGTATCGCGATCAAGGGGGGACCCTTCAAGGATGGCCCGCCCAGCCGGATTGCCAATGAAACCATCGGCCCGTTCACGCGCGCCCTGTCCCCGCAAGACCGTTTTTCAATCATGCAGGAAATCCGCCAAAAGGGACGCAGCGAAGGCTGGTCGCGCGAGGCACATCGCCAGTCGATGGAAGAGATGATCGCGCTGCTTGAGGCGACACCGTTCGATGTTGATGCGTTTGCAGAGACTTTCAGGAGCACTGTGGGTGGTCTGCAGGGGCGCATGACCGTCGCCAGCGAAGCTTTTGTGGAGCGGCTGTCAAACATGTCGGAGGAAGAGCGTGTCGCCTATGCCGCGCGCGTCAAAGAAGCGGTAGAGAGAAAGCAGCGCTGACCAAAGCGTTTCGCGACAAACCTGACGAGCAGATCGTCGCGAAACGCATTGTAACGTTGCTATGCTCCGCGCATTTCGCCTTCAGCTGATGTCTCAGGTTAAAGGCGAAAGACTTTAGGTTTACGCGGCAGGGCGCAATGTGACTGTGACAGTGTCGCGCCCGCCGGATTTGGAATCGTAAAGCGCCTTATCCGCTTGTTCGATCAGCATATCGGCGGTCAGCTCACCCATATTGGCCGGGTGTACAAGCGTCGCGCCGATGCTCACGGTGACATGCACTGAGCCCTGACGATCGGCAAGAGGAACATCGTTTTCACGCACCATGCGCCCCACATGTCTGGCCAGGGCGCGCACATCGGGCAGCGTTGTATCGGGGACGGCGATCAAAAATTCCTCTCCTCCGATACGGGCGATCATCGTGTCATTGGGCAGGGCATCACGCATCACTTCGGCCGTGCGGATCAACACACGATCCCCCGCGGCATGGCCAAATGTATCATTCACGGATTTGAAGAAGTCGAGATCGGCAATCATGACAGCGCAGCGTTGCTGTTCAGCCCGCGCATCGTCGATCATGCGGCGCAGGTAAACCTGCGCGTATCTGCGATTGTGCAGCCCGGTCAGCGGGTCAATGACCGCCGCTTGCAAACCGTTTTCCAGATGTCCGCGCAAGGTGTCGGATTGTTTTTTGCGCGCCATTTGCTGGGTCAACCGAAAGGCCAGCTCATGGTCCTCCAGGCTCGTGCCGTCATGCAAGTGAACAACGTCGCTGGCGCCCATATCCAGAAGTTTCGCGGCATGCCCTGACGTTTCGGTTTCTGTCAGAGCGATCACCCGCATATCACGTCCGTTTGATCCCGCCTGCAGGCTGGCAAGTCTCCTCAGACCGGCTTCAGTATCGCAGTCGATGTGCAAGAGCGTGACGTCAGGCTTGGCGCGGCCAGACAGGATCTGTGCTGCTCTGTCATGGGACACCGGCACGAGTTGATAGTTGCAAAAGGGCGTGAGCCGCGCGCAGATGGCCTTGGCCGTGGTTTCATCCGCAGAGAGGATCGCCGCCCGCTCAGGACCTGTGAAAGCAACCGGATCCTCGGACAATCCAAGCGCGTTAGCAGTCTTTGCATGCGTCACTAGATCGCTGTCGAGCCGCCGCTGCCGCAGCAAAGCCCGCAAGCGCGCGAAAAGCTCGTCTTCATCTAAGGGATGCGCCAACACGTCGGATGCGCCAGCCTGCAACGCGGCGACCCGTGCCTCAGGATTGTTGGCTGTGAGCAGGATCATCACGGGCGGAACCGGAGCCGTGCAAAGCATGTCAAAGCGTTGGATCAGATCGGCGGCGGACATGTCGGGCAGATCGCCGCCAATGAGGATCACGTCCGGTGTCTCGTCCGTGCAGATCTCGATGGCTTCGCTGGCGGTAGAGGCCTGTTTGACGACATAGAAGGCCGCCGAGAGCGCCGCTTTCAAAACGATCCTGTTGATTGCCAGCGCATCGACGATCAAGACATGTCCCGTCATGTATGATCACCTTTCATCTTGCTCTTTCTGTTTGGGTGACTATCCCTTTGACTGGTTAAGAAAACCTTTCCTGGATTTAACCATCGTGACCCTAAAGCGAGAAACTGCCGAGGCGATCGGCCTCAAGTGCCTGGCCTGGCTGATTTCGGAGGAAGATCTCTTGCCCGTCTTTCTTGGATCTACCGGAGCATCGGAGGCCGATCTTCGCGCTGGCGCGACGGAACCAGCTTTTCTTGGCTCTGTGCTTGATTTTTTGCTGATGGATGACGCGTGGGTGCTGCGCTTTTGCGAGGCGGCAGACCTTGCCCCGGAGATGCCGATGCAAGCCCGCCAGGCGCTCCCTGGGGGGCATAATGTGCACTGGACATGATCGCAAAATGGTGAATGCGGAAGTGAGAAAGGTTGACGCGCTGATCTTTGACAAAGACGGCACGCTCTTTGACTACCACGCGACATGGAGTGTGGCCTCGGCCGATCTGATTGAAACCCTTTCGGCCGGGGATGCGGATCGCAGGAAACGCTTGGCTGAGGTCATGGATTTCGATCTCAATCTTGGCCAGTTTCGACCGACAAGCGCCATCATTGCCTGCACCAATCGTGAGGCGGCTGAGATCATCTGGCAGGCGCTGCCCGATCAGGACGTGGACGTCCTTGAACGCGACCTCGAAGATTTTGCCATGAACGCGCCTTTGGCCCCTGCTGTGCCGCTTGAGCCTTTGCTACAAGGGTTTTTAGGTCAGGGCCTGCGCCTGAGTATCATGACCAATGACAGCGAACGCGGCGCGCGCTCCAACCTGAGCCATGCAGGCGTGCTGGATCATTTTGAGATGATTGTTGGGTTTGACAGCGGCTTTGGGGCGAAACCTTATCCTGACCCTCTTTTGGCGATTGCCGCGCAGCTCGGTGTCGCGCCTGAGCGCTGCGCGATGGTGGGGGACAGCACCCATGATCTGATCGCGGGCCGGGCGGCTGGCATGCAGAGTGTGGCGGTGCTCACCGGGGTGGCTGAGGCCGATGAGCTGCGGCCCCATGCCGACGTGGTTTTGCGTGATATCGGAGAGATCCCGGCTTGGCTGAGACAGTGACGCGCGGCGCGGGCTTCGGCCTTGGCCTGGCGCTGCTTGGCACATTGGTTTTGACACCAGACGCCATGCTGATGCGGCTATCGGGCATGGACGGATTTCAAATGTCGGCCTGGCGCGGGTTCTTGATGGGTGGGGTAATGTTGCTCGCGTGGTGGCTCACCAGTCGTGACCGGCTTGGGGATCTAAGACAGATCACGACGACCGCAGGCCTAGTGATTGTGATCTGTCAGTTCTTCAATTCCATGCTGTTTTGTCTGGGCATCGCAGCCGCCCCTGCGGCCATCGTTTTGATCGGCATCGCGGCGGTGCCTGTCTTCTCGGCCTTGCTCAGCTGGGGGATTTCCCGCGAACCCACAAGCGCGCTGACCTGGGGTGCGATTGCAGCGGTGATTGCAGGCTTGCTGATCGCGGTCTCCGGCAAAGGCGCGCAATTGAATGCCACCGCCGTGATCGGGGTGCTTTTCGGCCTTGGCGTTGCCTTTGTCCTTGCGCTGAACTTCACGATACTGCGCGCGCATCAACGCTTGCCCATTCTGTTGCTTATTGGTGTGGGCGCCGTGCTGGCAGGGATCAACGGGCTGATCATCACTGGCCCTGCCAACATGGTGACGGGGGCGCCCTGGGCCATGGTCACCACCGGCGCGGTGGTGCTGCCCCTGTCGTTTTATCTGCTGTCTTTGTCGGCGCGATATACGCATGCCGCCAATGTCAGCCTGATCATGCTGATGGAGACGGTGCTGGGTCCGTTCTGGGTTTGGCTTGCCGTCGGAGAGGTGCCCACGGGGCGCATGATCGTGGGCGGGGCCATCGTGCTCATGGCTTTGGCGATCTATCTCATTCTTGCCCGTCGGAGGGCGTTCCGGGCAGCATCGATGCCCGCTCCCCCATGATCCAGCGCGCGACATCCATTGCGTCGAAAACCAGCGAGACACCAAGGCTCAGGACAAAGACCTGCGTCAGACGGCGAACCCATCCGGTGATCCGTTCGGCGCGCAGAGCGAGGATCAGATAGAGGACGAGCGGCGTCCAGACCAGGATGTGCGACAGACCCAGCAGGCGCACATAGCCGAACTGACCGTAGAGCCATTTCATCAGCAAATAATTGGCAAGAAACGCGACACCCACCACGATCCCATCTCGGCGCAGGGCTGGCGTGATCAGCAGCGCGGCGAGGGTTGCGATATTGATCACAGCGATCCAACCGACCCAAATCTGGATCCATGTGGCCTGCGTGGCGATCGCCTCGGAAAGTGACATGATCGGGGCCTTGTCTGCGGTTCGAAATCCTTTTGCGATTTCTGCGGCTTAGCTCTCGTTAGGGCGGTTGAGGCTGAAAAGGTCGCGCACGGTCGTGTAGTCGCGGTAGCCAAGCCGGGCGAGGGGGTTGAACCGGGTGACGTCAAAGGCGCCGTCGACCACGCAATCATCGCGCAGATGCACGCCTGTGACCTCTCCGAACACCACGAAATTCGCCGCACCTGGCAGTTCGACAATCTGGGTCAGTTTGCACTCAAGTGCTGCGGGAGCACCGGCCACGCGGGAGCACTCAATCGTGTCGCAGGCGGCCCGCTCGATCCCGGCTTTGTCAAATTCATCAACCTCACGGCCCCACGGGCCAGAACTGACATTCATCACGTCGCGCATCGCGTATTCCACGATGTTGACGCAGAACACTTGCGTCTCACGGATGTTGGCCACGCTGTCCTTGGTGCCGTCGCGGTCCTCCTTGGCCGATGTCGAGGCGAACATCACCTGCGGGGGCACATAGGCCACGGCGTTGAAGAACGAATAGGGCGCGAGGTTTTCTGACCCGTCTGCGCCGCGGGTGGAGATCCAGCCAATGGGCCGGGGCGTCACGACGGCGTTGAATGGGTTGTGGGGCAGGCCGTGGCCGTCTTCGGGTCTATAGAACATGGGCTTTCTCAGGGAATTGCAGGTTTGTGCCTGTCCTAACGCCGTGCTACGCGCTTTGCCACCCGGTTTTCGGGCCCAAAGACGTGGTGGGCGGCGCTTGTGTTCGAACTGACCCCTGAGACAAAAGATGACTGGTGGGAGGTTGAGGCGCTCTATGACTTGGCCTTTGCGCCGGGGCGGGAGGCATTGTCGTCTTACCGGTTGCGCGACGGCGTGGCCCGGATCACGGATCTGAGCCTTGTCGCACGGGATCCCGAGGGCATTTTGGCGGGCGCGATCCGGTTTTGGCCGGTGCAGATCGGCGGGGTTTTGGTGCTGCTTTTGGGGCCGGTGGCGGTGCACCCGACCTATCAGGGCGAGGGTCTGGGAGGGTATTTGATCCTCGACAGCCTGGACCGCGCACGTGACCTCGGTTGGGAGCGTGCGATGCTCGTGGGAGATGCGCCCTATTACAGCCGGTTCGGATTTGATCGGCTGGAGGGTGTGATCATGCCACCGCCCACCAATCCGGCCCGTGTTTTGGGAAATGCTTTGGTGCCTGGGGCTTGGGAGGGCATTGCCGGCGATGTTGAGCGCCTGAACACAGATGGCACATAAGGGTCGCGAAAGCCGAGGTGAATACCTAAGTAAATCGCTGCACCACCTGAAGGATCGCCCATGGATGTTCTCAACCCAGCCCTCCCCGCGAATGACGTTGATGCGCGTCTGACAG
>CAKZYL010000091.1 GCA_937884705.1 uncultured Roseovarius sp.
GGCGCGGCAGGGGGCATGGGCGGGCTACCGACGGCCTTGGCCGAATTGCCGGTCACAACGACGGTGCTCTTGCGCGCGATCCAGGATGTCGCGGTGGAGCACGGGTTTGATCCGGCGGAAGAGGGGGTGCAGTACGATTGCGTGCAGGTTTTTGCCGCCGCCGGGCCGCTTGATCACGATGATGGAGCGGACCTTGGGTTTCTCGGCGCGCGGGTCACAGTCACGGGACCCGCGCTGCAAAAATTGATTACTAATGTGGCCCCGCGTCTTGCGACCGTACTGGGTCAAAAGTTGGCCGCGCAAATGGTGCCAGTGCTTGGTGCGGCGGCGGGGGCGGCCACGAATTATACCTACACCAGCTACTACCAGCAGATGGCGCATGTGCATTTTGGCCTGCGCCGGTTGGCCATAGAGGCGGATCTCGACCGGGACGCCATGCTTGAGCGGTTTCGCGAGAAGGTCGCGCAACCGCCCGTCAATCGGATGTGATCAGAGCGCGGCCTGAACCGCCTTGCGCAGCCGTTTTTTGACGTCTTTGCGCGGTGAGAACGTTCCCGCATAGGTGTCATATTCGGCCAAGGCGCTGATGATGAGACCGTTGGAGACATCCGCGGTCACGCCTTCCGGCCACAGGTATTTGCGCCGGCGTTGGCAGAGCATGAGCATTTGCATGCGCCATCTTGTGTCCATCCACCCGCAGGCGCGGCTCAGCTCAACGCAGGTGGATCCAGGCTGATCCAACAGGGCGCAAACCGCCTCGGTTTCGCGGGCATCGAGCGGCATTTCGTCGAAGGCGCGTTTGACGCGCTCTTTGCGTGTCAGGTTTACAATGTCGGATGCGACGTTCGGTTTGCGAGGTTGGCTCTGTCTGACCAGATCTTCATCAAAAGCAGACTCTTTTGATTTGAAGAGTGAAAAAACCACTGTTCTGCCTCCTTCGACATGATGCCTCGTTGGACATCCGCCGCTGAATTTGTGTCGAAACAGTTTCGGTCGACTGTCTCCTGCTCATCCTCAACATAGCAGGAAAAGTGACTTATCCACAGGGCCGCGTTTATTTTTCACAATATAATTCAGGTGTTTAAGCAGTTATCCGCAGGACATACAGATTTATCCACAAGGTGTTGTGGATGTGGCGTTCGGCACCACCGGGTTTTGCCGTGCTCTGCGTGCCACGCCTCGGGTAAAAGCGTCAAAGCTTGCTGCGCAGATGCTCCATCACGGGGCCGCGCACTGATTGCAGACCGTCTTCGCGGGCTTGGTGGATCACGTCTCGCAGGTCATCGAGATTGGTGCGGCGCAAAATGGACTTCACCGGTCCGATCGAGGCTGGACGCATGGACAGGGTGCGCATCCCGATGGCCGCCAGACAGGCCGCTTCAATCGGACGACCGGCGTCTTCGCCGCAAAAACTCAGAGGGGTTTCAAGGGCTGCGCAGCGATCCACAATCGTCTCAATAAAGGTGAGGAAGCTGACGTTGAGCGTGTCATAACGCCTGCGCACCAATTCGTTTTCGCGGTCTGCGGCAAAGAAGAACTGCTTGAGATCATTGCCGCCTATGGAAAGGAAATCCACATCTCGGTAGAGCGTATCGGGCGCAAAGGCCAAAGACGGCGTCTCTAGCATGGCCCCCACTTCGAGGGATGCGGGCAGTGGGTGGCCAAGGATCCGCTCTCGTTCGATGGCCTTGTCGACCTCCGCGCGGGAGCGGGTGAATTCTTCGCGTTGAGCGACAAAGGGAAACATCAGCGTCAACGGTCTGCCAGCCGCCGCGCGGATGATCGCTTGCACCTGCATGCGCATGACGCCGGGTTTATCCAGGGCGACGCGCACGGCGCGCCAGCCAAGCGCCGGATTGGGCTCTTGCACTGCCCGCATGTAGGGCAAGACTTTGTCTGAGCCGATATCGAGCGTTCTGAATACGACGCGCTTGTCTTTCGCTGCATCCATCACGCGGGCGTAGACCTGGCTCAGCTCGCTCCGCTTTGGCATGTGGCTGTTGGTCAGGAATTGCAGCTCCGTTCGAAAGAGCCCCACGGCTTCGGCGCCAGAGCTGTCAAGCGATGGCAGATCGGCCATGAGACCAGCATTCATATGAAGCGCCACGCGCCTGCCACACAGGGTTTCGGCGGGTAAGTCCCGGATTGACGCATAGCGTTCCTGCGCCTTGGCCTGCATCGCCATTTTGTCGCGAAAGGCCGAGACGACGGTGTCATCGGGCCGCAGATGCACAGCGCCCTGGTCGCCATCCACCAGGATCGGATCCCCGTTGAGCGCCTCTGTCGTGATGCGATCTGCATGAACGATCAATGGCAACGCCAGGGCACGGGCCACAATGGCCGCATGCGACCCCACTGAGCCCTCTTCCAGCACGATGCCTTTGAGCTGGCGGCCGTAATCCAGCAATTCAGCTGGGCCAATGTTGCGGGCCACGAGCACGGGGCTCTCTGGCATCTCGGCCCCGGTTTCTTTCCCCTGACCGGTCAGGATCCGCAGCAGACGATTGGACAGATCATCGAGATCATGCAACCGCTCGCGTAGATACGGGTCGGTCACCTGTGACATGCGCGCCCGCGCGGTGGATTGCTCTTTCTCGACGGCAGCCTCAGCCGACAAGCCCAGGCCAATGTCTTCCTCCATCCGCCGCATCCAGCCTTTGGAATTGGCAAACATGCGGTAGGCCTCAAGAACTTGTAGCTGCTCCTTGTCGCCCTTGGCCGCGGTTGACAGCATGCGATCAACGCCCACGCGCAATTCTTCAACGGCCGTGTTCAGCCGTTCCATCTCCCGTTCGGGATCCTCCGCGATCGGGTTTGCGACGACGACGCGCGGCTCATGCAACCAAACCTGACCGGCGGCCGCGCCTTCCTGTGCAACTGTGCCATTGAAGAGAACGGGCCGCTGGTGTCGTGCCGACAGGGCGGCGCCGTCTCCGACGAATGCGCCAAGTTCGGTCATCTCGGCGATCACCATGGCCACCACTTCGATGACGCCCACCTCTTCTTCGGAATAGGTGCGCACTTCTTTTGACTGCACCACCATTACACCAAGCGTTTCGCCCAAACGTTGGATGGGCACGCCGAGAAAGCTGCTATAGGCCTCTTCGCCGGTTTCCGGCATGTAGCGGAAGCCGCGCGTTCCGGGGGCATTGTCGGTGTTGATGATCTGCCCGTGCTTGGCGATGCGCCCGACCAGCCCTTCGCCGAGCCGCATGCGGGTTTGGTGCACAGCTTCGGGATTGAGACCTTGGGTGGCGCAGAGCTCCAGCGTCTCTTCATCGCGGAACAGATAGATCGAACACACCTCGACATGCATCTCCTGCGCCATCAGGTCGGTGATGGCGTCAAGGCGCGTCTGGCCGCCCGCCTCCTCCGACATCAGCGTGCGGAGGCGCGACAGCACTTGGCGGCTGTTGGTCATCTGCCGCGTTGGGTCGTTCATGGGATCGTTCATGGGCTCATTCATGCCGTCGAAAGGTCCGTCCCTCAGGGTTATCTTTCTGGCAGCGCATGCGGTTTAAGCGCGCGCCTTAGGCTGCGTGTTCCAGTCCGAAGGCATCATGCAGAGACTGAACAGCAAGTTCCATATATTTTCTGTCAACCAGCACGGATATCTTGATCTCAGAGGTGGAGATCACCTTGATGTTGATCCCCTCATCGCTGAGCGTCTTAAACATCTTGGCGGCAACACCGGACTGGCTGCGCATCCCGATGCCCACGGCCGAGATTTTGGCCACGTTGGTGTCGGCCAGCAAATCATGGAAATTGATCTCACCACGGGTTTTGGCGTCCTGCATCGCTTTTTCGGCCCGCGCCACCTGATTGGTCGGGCAGGAGAACGTCATATCCGTGCGGCCCTCCTCCGAGATGTTCTGGATGATCATATCGACATTTACACCCGCCTCGCTCAACGGACCAAAGATCGCGGCCGCGATGCCGGGACGGTCCGCGACGGAGACCAGGGTCATCTTTGCCTCTTCGCGCGAATAGGCGATCCCGTTCACCACGTTTGATTCCATTATTTCCTCCTCGGCGCAGACCAGAGTGCCCGCGTCATCCGATTGCTCTTCGAAACTGCTTAGCACGCGCAGTTTCACATTGTACCGCATGGCCAGCTCAACAGAGCGGGTTTGCAACACCTTCGCGCCGAGGCTGGCCAGTTCCAGCATTTCTTCAAACGCGATTTTGTCAAGCTTGCGGGCCTTGTCGGTGATGCGCGGGTCGGTTGTATAGACCCCGTCCACGTCGGTGTAGATGTCGCAGCGCTCGGCATCGAATGCAGCGGCAAAGGCCACGGCCGTCGTGTCTGATCCGCCCCGGCCCAGCGTGGTGATGCGCCCCTCCGGGCTGATCCCTTGGAAACCCGCGATGACAGCCACGCGCATGCCTTCCTGGAATTTTGACAGGATGTTCTCGGGCGGGATGTCTTCGATCCGGGCGGCAGAATGCGCAGATGTGGTCTGGACCGGCACCTGCCAGCCCTGCCAGCTGCGGGCGGGCACGTCCATCTCCTGCAATGTGAGCGCCATCAATCCGGCCGTGACATTCTCGCCCGAGCTGACAACGGCGTCGTATTCACGCGCATCATAAAGCGGAGAGATCTCATCGACCCAGCCCACAAGCTCATTGGTGCGCCCGGCCATGGCCGACACGATGACGATCACGTCATAGCCTTTGGCCACTTCAACGCCCACGCGCTTGGCCGCGCGGCGGATCCTGTCGATATTGGCCACCGACGTGCCGCCGAATTTCATCACCAGAATGGGCATTGGTCGTCTCTGTCCCGTTATCCTTTAGCGCTTTAAGCCGCTTGGCGCAGGAGGGCAATGGCGGAACCGATCGCCGCAGGCGGACGGGCTGTTCGTGACGTTGATTGCGCCTAGACCCAGGCCAGCAGACGATCCGCCAGCCGCTGCACGTCGCGGCGCAACTCATCGGTGATCGCTCCGGGCCGGGGGGTGTCCTTCAGCGTTTTCATCAGATGCTCTGGGGTTGGGCCACGGGCCTGCCGCGTCCAGCTGAGATCGCGCAAAACCTGTTCTGCCTCGGGTGGCAGCGCGTCGGGGATCTCATGGCCGTTGAGCGTCGCCCAAACGCCCGCCCAAAGCCGCCCGACTGTCCAGGGGTTGTATCCGCCGCCGCCCAAGACCAATAGGCGCGGCGCCATTCCCATCAGCGCCGTCACGACCGACCAATGGGACCGATTGGATAGGGCCAGCCTGGAGAGCGGATCTTCTTCGACGGCATCTGCCCCGCATTGCAGGACGATGGCCTCCGGCCTGAACGCCTCCACCGCCGGTAAGATCACCTGGTCGCGCGCCAACGCAAAGCCGTCATCACCGATGGCTTTGGGCAAGGGCAGATTGAACGCGCTCCCTTGGGCGGTATCCTCAACTGCGCCCGTGAAGGGCCAGCGCGCGGCCTCGTGGGTCGAAATCATGCGCACGCGCTCGTCGCCGGCAAAGGCCACTTCCACCCCGTCACAGTGATGCGCGTCAATATCGACATAGACCACCCGGCTCAGACCCTGGGCGAGCAGGGCCTGAATGCCCAGCACGGGGTCATTGAGATAACAAAAGCCCGCCGCGTGATCGGGCATGCCGTGATGCGTGCCGCCGCCGGGATTGTAGACGACCCCACCCTCGGCCAGGAGCTGCGCCGCGAGCATAGACCCCCCGGCCGCGGTGGCGGGGCGGCGAAACATCTCAGTGAAAATCGGGTTGCTCACCGTGCCCAGCTGATGGCGTTTGCGCGTCGCCTGATCGACATGCTGGGTGGCTTCGGCCCGCTCAAGCGCTTCAACATAGTCTGCGGTGTGAAACGAAAGCAGCGCCTTGGGCCGCGCGCGGGGGCTAAGACGAAACTGTTCCTTGGGCAGCCATCCCATGGCCCGGGCCAGATCCGTGGCGGTGGGCACGCGCGGGATCGAAAGCGGGTGCTTCGGCCCATAGCTTGAGCCGCGATAAATCTCTGATCCGATGAAAACGGGGCGATCCATGCCGCCCACTTAGCAGCCCCGCGCGCCTTTGCCACGGCCGGGCACCCCTCCCGGCTTCTTTCTTTTCAAAAATACCCAATTCCAGAGCTTGGCCACGGACGTGGTTTTTATTGATTGACGGATCAATCAAAAATCCCTAGCCCGGTTTTGAAGGGAAAGACACATGCCGAAAAAGGGAATGGAGCCGATGCGCCGTTCGGCGCTGGTCGAGGCCACGATCCATGAGATCGGGGCGCGGGGGTCTTTGGATGTGACCGTCAGCCAGATTGCCAAACGCGCGGGCATGTCGAGCGCGCTGGCGCATCACTATTTCGGCTCCAAGGATCAGATGTTCACCGCCGCCATGCGCCATATCCTGTCGATCTTCGGGGCAGAGGTGCGCGGCGCATTGGCCATGTCTAAGACCCCGCGCGACCGGATCGAGGCGATCATCCGCGCTAGCTTCTCGCCGCGTCAGTTTCAGCCGGAGACGGTCTCGGCCTGGCTGAACTTTTATGTCCAGGCGCAAACCTCTCCAGATGCCCAACGGCTCTTGCACATCTATCAACATCGCATGCGCTCGAACCTGCGCCACGCGGTGCGCGCGGCGGGAGGTGACGGGCCGGAACTGGCGCGCGGGCTCTCGGCGATGATCGACGGGCTCTACCTGCGTCAGGCCTTGGCCAAGTCCCCGCTGGCTGGCGAAGAGGCTGTCGCGGTCCTGATGGGCTATCTGGATCGCACTTTGCAGGAGGGCCGCACATGACCCGCCCCAATATCCTCATTCTGATGGTGGATCAGCTGAACGGCACGCTTTTCCCCGATGGCCCGGCCGACTGGCTGCATACGCCAAATCTGCGCGCGCTTGCGGAGCGTTCGACCCGCTTTGCCAACGCCTATACCGCCAGCCCTCTTTGTGCCCCGGGGCGCGCCAGTTTCATGTCTGGATTGCTGCCGTCGCGCAGCCGGGTCTACGACAATGCCGCCGAGTTCTCTGCCGACATTCCCACCTATGCGCACCATCTGCGACGTGCGGGATATCAGACCTGCCTGAGCGGGAAGATGCATTTTGGTGGCCCGGACCAATTACACGGGTTCGAAGAGCGTCTGACAACAGACATTTATCCGCCAGATTTCGGTTGGACGCCGGATTATCGCAAACCGGGCGAACGCATCGATTGGTGGTACCACAACATGGGATCCGTCACCGGTGCGGGTCTGGCAGAGATCTCCAACCAGATGGAATATGACGACGAGGTCGCCTATCACGCCACGCGCAAGCTTTATGATCTGGCCCGCGGTCACGACGCCCGGCCCTGGTGCCTGACGGTCAGTTTCACCCATCCCCATGATCCTTACGTGGCGCGCAAGGAGTTCTGGGATCTCTATGAGGGTTGCGCACATCTGATGCCGGATGTTCCGGCGATGGCCTATGTCGATCACGATCTGCACGCGCAGCGGATCTTTGACGCCAATGACTGGCGCAGCTTTGAGATCACCGACGAGGACATCCGAAAATCGCGCCAGGCATATTTTGCGAACATATCTTATCTAGATCAAAAGATTGGCAAGATTCTGGGGATACTCAATGTCACGAGGCAGGAAAAAGACACGGTTGTTTTGTTCGTTTCCGATCATGGTGACATGCTGGGAGAGCGTGGGTTGTGGTTCAAGATGTGCTTCTATGAGGGCTCAGCCCGGGTGCCTCTCATGGTCTCCGCGCCTGGGATGGAGGCTGGTCTGGTCACTGATCCGGTCAGCACGATTGATGTCTGTCCAACGCTATGTGATCTGGCGGGCGTCTCCATGGATGAGCTTGCCCCTTGGGTCGAAGGTCAGTCGCTCGTCCCCCTTGGGCAGGGCGCCTCGCGGGATGAACCGGTGGCGATGGAATATGCCGCAGAGGCCTCATACGCGCCGCTCGTATCGCTGCGCTACGGCAAGTGGAAATTCAACCGCTGCGCGCTCGATCCCGATCAGCTTTTTGATCTGGAAGCAGACCCCCATGAGCTGACCAATCTGGCCGTGGTCCCGGCGCATGCGGGCACTCTGGCGCAGTTGCAAGCCAAGGCAGAGGCGCGCTGGGATCTCGACGCGTTCGATGCGCAGGTCCGGGAAAGCCAGGCCCGGCGCTGGGTTGTCTATGAGGCGCTGCGGCAGGGCGGCTACTACCCCTGGGATTATCAACCGCTGCAGCAGGCCTCTGAGCGGTACATGCGCAATCACATGGATCTCAACGTGGTGGAAGAGAACCAGCGCTTCCCACGCGGCGAATAGAGGGGGAGTGATGATCACGATCTTGGGGCGCGCAACATCTTCAAATGTGCAGCTGGTCATGTGGGCCATTGGTGAGCTTGGGCTGGAGCACACAAGGCGTGATTATGGCCATGTGCATGGCGGGTTGGACACGGACGAGTATCTTGCGATGAACCCGCATGGCAAAATCCCGGTTCTCCAGGATGATGATCTGGTGATCTGGGAGAGTGCCGCGATCCTGCGCTATCTTTGCGCCTCCCACGCGGACGACAGCCTCTGGCCCAAAGAGCCCAGAGCGCGAGCCTTGGTCGATATGTGGGCCGAGTGGGGCAAGAACGAGCTGTGCAATGCATTCACCGTGCCGATCTTTTGGCCGCGCGTGCGTACGGCGGCGGTCGTGCGCGATGACGCGGCCCTTGCGCAGGCCGTTGCGCGGTTCAACGGGTATATGGTCCTTCTCGATCAGCAGCTGACGGGCAAGACGTTTGTCTGCGGCGAAATCTTCACAGCGGCGGACATCGTCATCGGGCATCTCCTCTATCGGTGGTTCACCATTGATGTGGCGCGGGACCCGCATCCGCAGGTGGAGGCCTATTATGCGCGGCTGAGCGAGCGGCCTGCATACAGGGAACATGTGATGGTGTCGTATGACAGCCTGGGGGCAGAGGGGGCATGATGGAAGCGGATTATGTGATCGTGGGCGCGGGCAGTGCAGGGTGCGCCATGGCCTATCGCCTCAGCGAGGCGGGCAAATCCGTGCTGGTGCTAGAACATGGCGGCACGGATGCAGGCCCGTTCATTCAGATGCCGGGCGCGCTCAGCTTTCCGATGAATATGAAGCGCTACGATTGGGGCTATCAATCAGAGCCAGAGCCTTATCTGAACAACCGTCGTCTGGCCTGTCCGCGGGGCAAGGTCATCGGCGGATCGTCTTCGATCAATGGCATGGTCTATGTCCGCGGCCATGCGGGCGACTATGACCATTGGCGCGAGATGGGTGCGGATGGCTGGGGCTACGCCGATGTGCTGCCCTATTTCAAGCGCATGGAAAACTGGAACAGCGCCGGGCATGGCGGTGATCCCGGTTGGCGTGGGTCGGATGGCCCCTTGCACGTGCAGCGCGGCGCGATGGCCAACCCACTCACGCGCGCCTTCATTCAGGCGGGCGGGCAAGCCGGATATGAGATCACAAAGGACTATAATGGCGAGCAGCAGGAGGGTTTTGGGCCTTTTGAGATGACGGTGCATAACGGGCAGCGTTGGTCGGCCGCCAATGCCTATCTCAAACCTGCATTGAAGCGTCAGAACTGTGATCTGATCCGTACCGAAGTGATCCGCGTTGTGATACAGGACGGTCGCGCGGTGGGTGTGGAGACGACGAAAGGCACGGTGCGCGCGCGGGAGGAGGTGATCCTTGCCGCGTCTTCCATCAATTCGCCCAAGATCCTTATGCTGTCTGGCATTGGGCCGGGCAAACATCTGGCGGAACACGGGATTGCGGTAGTGGCTGACAGACCCGGGGTCGGGGCCAATCTGCAGGACCATCTGGAGCTTTATGTGCAGATGGCCGCAAGCCAGCCCGTGAGCCTCTT
>CAKZYL010000092.1 GCA_937884705.1 uncultured Roseovarius sp.
CGTGAGCATCTGCATCAGCCGACCGGCCTCTGGCCCGCGCATCTCCACCTGGCGCTCCACGGACACGTCCCAAACCTGAACCGCCGATTTGAGGTGATGGTAATCCTCTTCCGGTGAGCGGAAGACCGTCGGCAAAAGCATCCGGTTATAGACGGTGTATGCTTTGACACCTGCCGCTTCGACGCCTTCGCTAAAGGGCGTCCGACGCAACCGTCGGGAGGGGGAGAGAAGCGCCGTCATCGCTAGATCTCCGGAATTAAAAAGAGATCGGACGTGTTGCCCGTAAAACCTGCACTGGTCATCATCGTGTGTACTTGCCCTCTGTGATGGGTCTGGTGGTTGAACATGTGTGAAATGCAAAACGCGCGGGGTTTGACCACGTCGCGTTCAGCAGCACCCGAATACCAGGCGACATCGCCTGCCAGGTCCTCGTGGCTGAGGCCCGCCGCCCACTCCGCCATGCGCGCATCCATCGACGCGCGCTCATCGCGCCACGCAGAATAATCAGGGCAGAGGCGCGGGCTCTCGGGGATGCCACCGTCCGGTTTGGCAAACCGCTCGTCAAATCGGCTCATCCAGATCTGATCGGCCCACAGGATGTGATTGAGCGTGCCGAGGATGGAGCCGAAGAACGCCCCGCGGTCTGCCACGACCTCCTCTGCCGGCACCGGATCAAGCGCCGTGACCAGCTGGCGGTTCTGCCAAGCATTGTACCGCGCCATCAGCGCGCAATAGGACGGCGTTATCATGAGAGGCCACCCTTACTTCGGACCGCTCCAGTCGATCGGGCAGATTTCGGCGGATTTGCCGCCGAAATCCCAGATGCGACCGAAATCACGGACCTTCGATTTGGTGCCACGCGCGGCAATGATATCGGGGCCCATCCAGTATTTTGAGTTGGTGATCATGACCGGATGGTCGGGGTTGCCGCCATCAATCATCTCGATCTCGCCCTGGATCTTGCGCCCGATGTAAAGCCCGCGCTTTGTGCCCTCGCGCACGATCTCGACCTTTTCGCGCTCGGCCCCCACGATGTCGCTCACCAACATGGTGAAGAGCCCGGTTGTCCCGCCCGCCTGGCCAGAGAAGATCTGCAGAATGCCGTTATAGGCTTTGCCGCTCGCGCGCTCATCGACATAGGCGGCCACTTTCCAGCCGCCCTCGGCCATGCGGCCGGGGATCTCCACCATCAGGCCCACATTGAGGCCAGACAGGTCTTCACCCTCATAGTGACCCGCATCAATCGCGATGGCCATCCAGGCGTTGCAATGTCCTTCCGTGGGCGGGTGCGCGCCCAGCGACACCACGCAGGGGCAGAAAACCGTGCAGGAGCAATTGAGGAAAAGCTCGCCCTTGATGACCCATTCCGTCGGCGTCATCTTGCGCCGCTTCGGATTGGCCATCCGGTTGTCGATCCGCTGGCTGACCGGCAGCTTGTCTGCGTTTTTCTTGCGTGCGACCGCCATCCTCTATCCTCCCATAACCAGAGGCTGCGCCAAAACGACGAGCCCCGCGAATATCAGTATACCTCCCATGGGCCGCGTCACCACATGCCCAATCTGAGGCAATTTCTCGATCACCATAAAGAGTGTCGCGAGCCCCATCCACAAAAGGCTCATCACACCCCCAACAAAGCCGAGCGCCATAAAGCCCCAGCAGCAGCCGACGCAAAACGCGCCGAGGCCCAGGCCCATGCGCAAACCACCCGCAAACCCCGTCCGCCAATGGCCCAGGAAATAGGACATCGGGCTGTGACAAACGCCGTGGCAAATCTCCTTCACACGGGTGAACTGAAACGCGCCGACAATGATCAAAAGACCGCCGGTGATCCAAACCGATTTGGCGATGCCCAGCATGTCAACGACACCGCCGAAAAGAAGCGCCAGCTGCGCCCCCGTGATGACCGCCGCAAAGGCGACCCATGCGATGGCGTAGCCAAGAACCACGCCCATCCAGCCCGGCCACGTGGCGTTGGCCGATGTCATGAGGTCTTCATAGGCGCGCAAGGTCGGCACCAGAGTGGGCAACATCATCGCGGCCATCATCACCGCCCACATCCAAAAAAGCGGGCCGAAATTGGCCATCGGCATGTACATCGGCATGCGCGGATCCATCCGCTGCATCATCTCGCCCTCCGGCCCCGGGCGGCCAATGAGGTCGAGATCCATACCCGTGGCCATCATGTAAAGAAACCACCAGGACAGGAGGATCACAGCAAAGAACGTCAGCCACAAAACGCTGCGCATTGGTGTGATAAACTGGGTACGCAACCGCCCCTCCCGCGACTCAAGGGTATTGCGCGGAAAATGTCAGACAATTAAATGTATGACAAATGAAAACTGACAGCAAAATAACGAGCGATTTATCCGCTCAGATCGCAAAGGAAATCCGCGATGCGATCGTCGACGGGCGCATGATCGTGGATGAGCGGTTGCCCTCTGAAGCCGAGCTTGCAAGCGAATTCAACGTGTCCCGACCGACGGTGCGCGAGGCGCTCAAACGGCTGGCGGCGCAATCCCTGATCCGCACCCAGCGCGGGGCCTTCGGCGGCGCGTTTGTCAAACGGCTGTCCTATGAAGAAGCCTATGGGCAGCACATCACCACATCGACATTGCTTTTGTCGATGAATGCCGTGCGGTTCGAAACGGCATGTGAGGCCCGCTACACCCTGGAGCGCGCCTGCGCGCCGATGGCCGCTGCGCGCCGCTCGCCCGATCATCTGGCAACCATGCGCGCTGAAATCCACCGCCAAACCCAGCCCGGTCTGTCTGATGAAAGCTTCTGCGCCTCCGACGTCACCTTTCACAGGGCCCTCGTGGACGCCGCCGACAATCCCGTGCTCAGCTATCAGCTTGCCGGCGCCGTGGAAGCCATGCAGCCGCTGATGAACATGATCACCTTCACAGAACGCTCGCGCGAAACCATTGTCGGTTTTCATACGGAGATTGCCGATGCGGTTGAGGCGCGTGATGCAGAGGCCGCAGATACAAAGCTGGAAGCGCTCGCGGCCTACACTCTGACCCTTGGCCAGGATGCCATGGAAAAGCGAGCGCGGCGGTCTGAGTGATGCCGTAGGGGCCAGCCCCCAATCCCCCGGGGTACGTGAAGCCATAGCGAGGCGCGCCCGAAGGGAGCGATGAGCGGCTTAGAGCAGATGCCCGGATTTCTTGGCTTTGGTCGCCAGATACGCCTCGTTTTGTGGTGTCTCGCCAACCTTCAGCGGCACCCGCTCTTCCACGTCGATGCCGTTTGACCGCATCATTTCGATCTTGTTGGGGTTGTTCGTCAAAAGACGCACGGCAGAAAACCCAAGCCGCCGCAGGATGTCGGCGCCAATTCTGAAATCCCGCTCGTCATCCTCAAATCCCAGCCTGTGGTTGGCTTCGACCGTGTCGAACCCCTGATCCTGCAGGGAATAGGCGCGCATCTTGTTGGCAAGGCCAATGCCCCGCCCTTCTTGATTGAGATAGAGCAGCACGCCCTGCCCGTCCTCGCCCATCTGCGCCAGCGCCGCGCGCAACTGCGGGCCGCAATCGCATTTCAAAGAGCCCATCACGTCTCCGGTAAAACAGGCCGAATGCAGTCGCGACAGAACCGGTCTGTCCCGCGACGGCGATCCGATTTCGATGGCGTAATGCTCTTCCCCGCCATCATCGGGGCGAAAGACGTGCAGGCGCCCTGCCTCAGACACCTCAACCGGCAACCGCGCGCTGACAACCGAATGCATCGGGCTGTTCACCTCAAGATGCGGGCGCGTGGCCTCGGCGTCGAGCCGTGTGAGCGCGTGTTTTGCGGCAAACATCCCTGCATCCTCGATGTCCAGCACCAGAGCGGCCGGCAGCATGCGCGCCGATTTCACCAGTTGCATGGCCAGGCGGTGCAGCCGCGCATCGCCCTCCCGCACGCTCATCAGCGGGCCTTTCATCGGCTTTTCCAGATCATCTGCTGGGTCGGCCACGCTCTGGACCCAGGATTGATCCGCATCCGCCGGCAGGACAACCCGCGCCAAATCACCATCATAGGCGCGCGCCTTAAGCGTCTCGGCCCTCCGCGCACTGATGACCACGACGGGCGCCCCGCCCAAAGCGCGGATATCCGCCAATCGGGCGCCATTCAATGTCTCCACTGCCGTCACCAGCACCGCAGAGGCCTGATCGCTCAGGATCACAGGCACGCCCATCCGCAGATCGGCGCGCGCGCGGGCCAGCAAATCAATGGAATTCGGGGCAAGGCTCATTGAGATTCCTGAGGTTTTCCTGAAACAGGCCGGTTTTACCTAGGCAGCCGTACAGGCTTTCGAAAGAAATTGAAACAATCGCGCGCGATCCAACACAGGGACGTGAGAGCACTGACACACGACTTGTCACGGGCGTATTCGCACCGCACATCGGGGTCAGAATAACGAGGACACATACCAAGGAACCCCCATGGCCCAGCTGAAGAAAATCCTTCTTGTCGACGATGATGACGATCTGCGCGAGGTGCTCGGCGAGCAACTTTTGATGACGGAAGACTTTGATGTCTTTGAAGCCGGCAACGCTCACGAGGCGATGATCAAAACCAAAGACGCGATCTATGACTTGATCATTCTCGACGTTGGCCTGCCCGACAATGACGGCCGAGAGGTCTGCCGCCTGATGCGAAAGCAGGGCGTTAAGGCACCGATCCTCATGTTGACCGGACATGATGGCGATGCCGATACGATCCTAGGTTTAGATGCGGGCGCCAACGACTACATCACCAAGCCGTTCAAGTTCCCGGTCCTGCTGGCCCGGATCCGCGCGCAGCTGCGTCAGCATGAGCAATCTGAAGACGCCATCTTCCAGCTTGGGCCGTACACGTTCAAGCCGTCGATGAAGATGTTGATCACGGAAGACGAAAAGAAGATCCGTCTGACAGAGAAAGAAACGAACATTCTCAAGTTCCTCTATCGCTCGACCGAAGGCGTCGTGGCCCGCGATGTGCTGCTGCACGAGGTTTGGGGCTACAATGCCGGTGTCACCACCCATACGCTTGAGACTCACATCTACCGCTTGCGCCAGAAGATTGAGCCCGATCCCTCCAACGCGCGGATCCTGGTGACAGAATCTGGCGGCTACAGGCTGATGTCGTGATGATTTGATTTACTTCAAATTAAGACAAATCGCGTAGACCAAGATACTAAGAACACCCGTTCATGTGCGGGTTATCACATGAACCTCCCTGTTGGACTTGCCCCGGTTTCGCACCGGGGCTTTTTTTGCGCATCGCTTCGGGATCGGGCGGGCGATGGTTGCGTTTGGCCGCGCGGACGGGCTAGGTGCACATCATCGACCAGGAGATCACCCATGCCCTTCACCCTTGCCACTTGGAACATCAACTCTGTCCGGCTGCGCGCCGATCTCGTGGCCAAACTGATGCGCGAGGAAGCCCCCGATGTGCTGTGCCTGCAAGAGTGTAAAAGCCCGGTCGACAAAATCCCGGTGGAGGTTTTCGAGCCGCTTGGCTACGCGCACATGCTGGCGCGCGGGCAGAAGGGCTACAATGGCGTGGCGATCTTTTCCAAGCAGCCGATTGAAGAGGTGGGCAGCCATGACTTTGCAGATCTCGGGCACGCGCGTCACATTGCCGGGCGGCTGGAGAACGGCGTGACCATCCACAATTTCTATGTCCCTGCCGGTGGCGACGTGCCGGACAGGGCGGTCAATGAGAAGTTTGGCCAAAAGCTCGATTATCTCACCGACATGCGGGACTGGGTCAAATCCGACAAGCCCCAGAAATCCATCCTCGTCGGCGAGCTCAACATCGCCCCGCGCGAAGACGATGTCTGGTCCCACAAACAGCTTTTGAAAGTCGTCAGCCACACGCCCATTGAGGTCGACCATCTGGGCGATGTGATGGAGGCCGGCGGTTGGGCGGACGTCACGCGCGCCGATATTCCCGAAGGTCAGCTCTATAGCTGGTGGAGCTACCGCGCCCGCGATTGGAGCGCCGCCGATAAAGGCCGCAGGCTGGATCATATCTGGGCCAGCGACGATATCGCCAGTGCCGGGCACTCAAGCCGCATCTTGCGCGACGCGCGCGGCTGGGAAAAACCCAGCGACCACGCGCCCGTGTTTGCGACGTTCGATCTCTGAGCTCGGCGCGGCGCTCAGGCCCTGAATCCGCGCTCCCCCTTGCAACACAGCACACTGTGGGCCATGTAATCGCCAAAGAATGAGCGCCGACAGAATGAAAGAGGCCAGATGCTTGAACTTGGTGGACAGACCCCCGCAGCGACCGATCTGATCAAGGACGTCTCTGAGGCCGATTTCATGACCGAGGTCATAGAGGCCTCACAAACCGTGCCGGTGATCGTGGATTTCTGGGCGCCGTGGTGTGGGCCCTGCAAAACGCTGACCCCTGCCCTGGAGGCGGCTGTGACCAAAGCCAATGGCGCGGTCAAGCTTGCCAAGGTCAATGTTGACGAAAACCAGATGATCTCGGGCCAGCTGCGCATTCAGTCGATCCCCACGGTCTATGCCTTCTGGCAGGGCCAGCCGATTGACGGGTTCCAAGGCGCCGTGCCGCAATCTGAGATGGATGCGTTTATCGAGCGTGCCATCGCGGCCTCAGGTGGCGATGCCAGCGGCGGGCTTGATGACGCCCTCGATGCCGCCGATGAAATGCTGGAGGCCGGTGCGGCCTCGGATGCCGCCCAGACCTACGCGGCCATCTTGCAAGAAGATGGCAGCAACGCGCGCGCCTATGCGGGTCTTGTGCGCTCGTACATCGCGCTGGAGGATCTCGATCAGGCCGAAGCCGTGCTGAACGGTGCGCCCGCAGAAATTAGCGAAGGCGCAGAGCTCGAAGCGGCGCATGCCGCCCTCAGCCTCGCGCGCCAGGCCGCAGATGCCGGCCCGTTGGGAGAGCTCACGGCGGCCGTGGAGGCCGATGCCGACAATCATCAGGCCCGCTTTGACCTTGCCCAGGCCCTGCATGCGGCAGGCCAGACCCAAGAGGCTGTCGACCAATTGCTCGAGCTTTTCCGCCGTGACAGAGAGTGGAACGAAGGCGCAGCGAAGACGCAACTTTTCACGATTTTTGACGCGCTCAAGCCAAACGATCCGGTTGTATTGAACGGTCGCAGAAAACTGTCTTCAATGATATTTGCCTGAGGCACTGAACAGGCTACTTCCATTTCATGTTCAAACAGTTGGACCTCCCCGATGTGATTGCCGTCTTTCCGCTGCCGGGCGCTTTGTTATTGCCCAGGTCGCGATTGCCGCTGCATTTGTTCGAACCACGCTATCTTGCGATGTTCGATGATGCGCTCAAAACGCCGGAACGGTTGATCGGCATGGTGCAACCGTCCAAGTCCGCGCAAGGCAATGAGGCCCCACCGCTGCATATGATCGGCTGCGTGGGCCGGGTGACGCAATTCTCTGAAACAGAAGATGGGCGCTACATGATCACGCTCAGCGGCATGTCGCGGTTTCGCATATTGGAAGAGATTGACGGCTTCACCCCCTATCGTCGCACCCGCGTCTCCTGGACAGGGTTTGAGCGTGATATGGGCCCCGCGGATGCCGATCCCGGCTTTGACCGCGCCACGTTCATGGATCTCTTGTCGCGCTACTTCAAAGCGCGAGAGCTCAATGCCGATTGGGACACACTGAAAGAGGCCGATGATGAGCTCTTGATCAACTCGTTGTCCATGCTTCTGGGCTTTGAGCCGGAAGACAAACAGGCCCTGCTTGAGGCCCCTTCTTTGACCACCCGGCGCGAAACGCTTGTGACATTGATGGAATATGCGATGCGCGGCGGGGATGAAACTGAAGTTCTGCAATGAGTGAAGATCACGCGCCCAAAGCGCCACTGACGGACAGACATATGCTGGAGGCGTTGATTTGCCCGCAGACCCACGCGACGCTTCACTATGACGCTGCGGCCCAAGAGCTGATCAGCAAGGCCGCAGGACTGGCCTTTCCCATACGCGGCGGCATTCCGATTTTGCTGATTGATGAAGCCAGGCCGCTCGACGCGTAATCGCAAAGACGGCGTCACAAGCTCTGTCCTTTTGCCCATTGCAGCGATGCCTGGAGCAGCAATGCGATAGGCCAGCGTCGCGCATCGCACCAGCCGGTACCAATCCGGTCAGTGCGAGACGATCGCAAGCCCTGCGAATATGAGCGCACCGCCTGTCCAATCGCGCGGCTCCAGCCCCTCGCCAATGCTGTACGCATAGGCCAGCACGATCAGCGTCTCGAGCGAAATTATAATGAGATACAACTCGGAAAGTGGCACTGAGCGCATCAGCACCACCTCGGAATGGGTGGCGGCCAAAAACCCAAGAACAATCAGTGCAAGCGCCACCGCCGTCCATTCGGCTGAGGCCAGTTTCATTCCGATGGTTGCAACGCCATACCCCACCGCCGCCAACACGGCGAAGGTCAGCGGTTTCAACGCCAAAATTTCCATTTTTTAAATCCTACATACTGCGCAAAAAAACCGCGCGACTGTTATGAAACATTGTGTTTTTAATAGGCACCTAGCATGCGCGTAACGGCGCATCAGTCAAGCTGGCTGAGCTACATCAGTGAAGCGAACGCCGGTAAGAGCATTGCTTTACAGATGCCGCGAACAGTCCAAATGTGCGAAAAGGTCTCAAATCAGACCATCCTCAACCGCCATCAGTCGCGTTTAAAACACGACGCCACTCCGCCCATCGCTCCGACCGCAATTTCGGGTGGGACAGATCTCAATAAGCGGCGATATCCTGGCAGGCACTTCAATTCTGCGCAATAAATGCAAAGAAACGCGCCACGTGCGACAACTTTTTGAAAATTGACTGTTGACGCTACCATTGCCCGAACATAGTGTCTCGCACACGCAGAAGGAGCTCACCATGACTGACCTAGTGGTCATTCTTGTAAATCGTTGGCGCATGGGTCGATAACGGACACCATAATGGTCCCCCATGCGCCCCCGCTTAACCGGGGGCTTTTTTTTGCAACAAAGATGGATGTCATAAACGGAGCAATGAGATGACACGTCAGATGACCGGAGCGAAAATGGTGGTTCAAGCCTTGAAGGATCAGGGTGTGGACGTCGTATTCGGATATCCCGGGGGCGCGGTGCT
>CAKZYL010000093.1 GCA_937884705.1 uncultured Roseovarius sp.
CGAGGAGCCCGATTGGTCCAAAGCGCATCAGCAATTTCAAGGCCGCGCAGATGATCCGAGCGACATGCCAATGCCCGAGAGGGCCAAGGCGGACCCGCTCCCACCCGCAGATGCGCCAAGTGCACCGGATCCGATCTCGCATGACGCCCGTGGTGAACCACACGCCACCGCAGCACCGGTCGGGGTGCCGCAACCCGCCGCAGGGCGCTCGGTTGGTCGCTCGGGCCGGGTGAAGACACGGGTTCTTGGCTTTGGACAGCCCGAGGCCGCAAAGCTTGACGTCTTCAGCGCCAAAGCTGAGCAGAAACCCCAGACGCCATCGACACATCCTGTCGGATGGCTGGTGGTTGTCGAAGGCCCCGGCCAGGGATCTGCGTTCACGCTTCACGACGGGGTCGCCTCAATCGGGCGCGGTGAAGATCAGACGGTTTCCCTTGCCTTTGGAGACAACAGCATTTCGCGGGAAAATCACGCGGCAATTGCCTATGACGACGAACAACGCAGCTTTTTCCTCGGTCATGGCGGCAAAACAAACCTTGTCCGGTTGAACGGGCGTCCGGTGCTCAGCACCGAAGAGCTCAAGTCAGACGATCTGATCCGGATCGGGGAGACGACGATGCGATTTGTGGCGCTGTGCGGCGCGACATTCTCATGGTCTGAGGTTCAGAAAAACGGTGCCGGATATGTCGCGGCAGAGTGAGTTTTTCTACGATGTGGCCTCTGGGCTTTCCCAAGGCCAGCGCGAGCGGCAAGAGGACCAGATTGCCTTTGATTTCCCCGTGGGCGTGGATCACGGGTTTGCTGTTCTGTCCGATGGAATGGGAGGGCACAATGCAGGCGACATCGCCAGCCGGGTTGTCGTGACGGAGGTCTTCAGTGAACTGAAGCTCAAAACACTCTCTCCTGAGCAGCAGGAAGGCACGATCAGACAGTCGTTGCAAAGTGCCGTACGGCACGCAAACCTTCGACTGGAAAGCATCGCAGCACAGCAAGACGATGATGGGATCATGGGCGCCACCTTGCTTGCGCCGGTTCTCTTCCATGACCGTCTCTACTGGATATCTGTTGGGGACTCGCCGCTGTTTTTGTTCCGCAATGGCACACTGACGCGGCTCAATGAAATCCACTCGATGGAAGCCAAGATCGCCGTGATGCAACAAAGCGGAGAGATCAATGCCTTTGAGGCCGCAAATCATCCTGATCGTTACTGCCTGACGTCTGTTCTGGCCGGGTATGAGATCCCCCAGATTGATTGCCCCGAAGACCCTTTGCGTCTGCGCGATGACGACATCGTGGTGGCGGCCAGCGACGGCCTTGAATATCTCAGCACCGAGCAGATCAACACAGTGATCCAAGACAATCGCGACAAACAAAGTGCCGAGATCAGCGCCGCGCTCCTGCGTGAAGTCGACCGGTTTGACGACCCCGATCAAGACAATGTTTGTCTTTGTGTGATCAAGACATGCCGCCGCTCGTCATCTGATGCAGACAGGTCTCCTTCGGGATCCCAAGAAAGTCGAGCATCCAAGCGCTCATCCATGACCGTTGTCAGCGCGAAGACCGAAAACGGCTCAAGCATCTATCGTATTTCAAGAAAGGTCACAGTGTGAGCACTGCACAAACCATCACCAATGTGAGCCGCAAGCTTGAATCCTCTCTTGGCAAGGCGGCCTTTCCGGCGCTGCATAAACGCCTTGGAACGCAGCTCTTGGCGAAACTGCAGCAGGCGGTGCAGGTCACGGTTATTGGCTTGCCGGGAAGCGGCAAGACCAGTGTGATCAACATGCTGCTGGGATGGACGGCCATCCCGTCTATCCCGCAGGCACGCGTTGTCGATGTCGTCTATGGTCCGCAACCGCGCACATTGATCGAGTATGAAGATGGCACGATTGACAAGATGCCCGGTGTGATCGAAGAGGCGGCGTTCACCCGCCCTGCCCTACGCGTGACCCTTGAACTGCCGGAAGACCATCTGCTCAGCCAATCCTACACCGAAGTGTCAGTGAGCGGCTCAGACGCCGACATCGAAACCCTGTTGCGCGACGTATCTGAAACATCAGCTATGGTGATCTGGTGCAGTGACACCGTCACGGATCACGAACAAGCGCTCTGGCGCACAATGCCCGATCACATCAAGGATCACAGTTTCCTGGTGCTGACCATGGCGGATCGACACCAGATGAAAGGAACGCTTGCGCAACGGATCAACGAGCTTGAGGACTTTGTCGCGCAGGAGTTTTACGGGCTCTATCCGATTGCGATCCTGCAGGCACTGAAGGCACGCACAGGGGCATCCACAGAACACCCTCAGCTATGGGCGCTGAGCGGTGGAAAAGCCCTCAGCGATGCGATCGACCAGCAGGTGACGCTGGGCCGTGCCGAAGACCTCGATCGTGCCCAGGTGCTTTTGGATGCGGTGAAATCGGACCCGCCAACCGCCCTGACGCCCAACGACCAAGCCAAACATCAGACCGCAGACCTATCAGCGCCGTATCCTGAGCCGCACAGCGCACAGGAAAAAAGGACCAAGACCCGCTCGGCAGACATGGCGCTGAAACAGGCGATGCAAGATTTGGAAACCAGCGCTCAGGCCCTGGCGGAGGACCTAAAGCAAGGTGCGCCAGACATTTCTGATCTCATTTCAAGATGCCTGGCCACGGCGCAAGGGCTGTCCGAGACCTTTGCCAGCGTGTCCGAGCATGACCGCGTCGTCGAAGGGCTTTTGCAAGACACTCAGCAGGGCGAAAGCATGCTTTTGCTGTTGCAGCTCGAAGATGATGAAGACGCCGCCACGGATGCGGTTTCCCTCATGGTGCAACTTAAAAAGGAGATTGCTGCGAAGGCGTGCGCGTAGCGAGGCACATCAAACCAACCACATCGAGAGCGTGTGGATGCGGCCAACCAAGCCTGCAAGTGCCTCACCTGGTTTCCGATCCTTGAGCAGTGAGAAGATCCATGAACATCGAAACAAAACCGCCCATGGCCACAGAACTTCGCAAGGCCCCCCGGCCGAGCGACTTTGGATCTGGTCTGGAACATCTCAAGGGCTTTGTCGACGACATGCGCGCGGTCGAAGAAGCCGTGTCGGCACTGTCTGAGCTTGTCGGGGAAAACTCCGCCAAGAGCCTTGCACGTTTCAGGAATGAGCTCTCGGAATTTGAGCCCACAATCACAGTATTGGGGCAGGTGAAGGCGGGAAAGACCGCGCTCGTGAACGCCTTGGCAGGATGGGAGGATTTGCTGCCCTCCGATGTCAATCCATGGACGTCGGTTGTCACGTCGCTGCACCTCACGCCGGGCGATGAGCGCTCGGAGAACCGGGCGCATTTCCGGTTCATGTCTGAAAAGGAATGGGATCGCCTGCTCAATAAGGGCGGGCGGATGGGCGAGCTGGCCAGCCGCGCCGGTGCCGAAAGCGAGCTTCAAAAGATTGCCCAACAGATCGAAAAAGTACGCGAGAAAGCCCGTCAGCGTTTGGGCAAGAAGTTTGAACTTCTGATCGGGGAAGAACACGAATACGGCTATTTCGACAAGAACCTGCTCGAGAAATACATTTGTCTGGGCGATGATTTCACTGGGGATGAGATCGATCCCGACATGGCCGATCAGGGCCGGTTTGCCGATATTTTGCGATCGGCTGATCTCTATCTCAACAGCACGGCTGTGCCCTGCAATCTGTGCCTGCGCGACACGCCGGGCGTGAATGATACCTTCATGATGCGCGAACAGATCACGGTGCAGGCGATCCGCGAAAGCCGACTTTGCATCGTTGTTCTCTCCGCCTGTCAGGCGCTGACATCGGTGGATATGGGGCTCATCCGTCTGATCTCGAACTTGAAGTCCCGCAACATCGTGATCTTCGTGAACCGGATTGATGAGCTCTCTGATCCTGGGCAACAGGTGCCTGAGGTCGAGCGGCTTATCCGGGAAACGATGAAAAAGCACATCGGAATGGAGGACGTGGAGATTGTGTTTGGCAGCGCATATTGGGCCAGTGTTGCGCTGTCTGGTGACATCAATCGAATGCCGCAAACGAGCGCAAATGCCCTTTATGGCTGGGCCGAATTGGCGCTGGATGCCAAAGACAGCGAAACCCGACCCGACAAAATGGTTTGGGAACTTTCCGGTATGCCGGCTTTGTTCAGCGCGTTGTCGACCCGGATTGTGTCGGATATCGGGCAGCCGCTTCTCACCAAAATCGCGGGTGCCGCGATCAGTGTGGCCTCAAGTGAGGAGGCGGCACGAAAGATCCGCGTTGAGGGCGTGCGTGAGGCAAGCATCACGCCCAGAGAGGCGCTGCCGGCCTTCGGCACCCTGTCTCAGCGGCACATCGCTGCCCTGCGCAATGCGTTGCACGCGGTCGTGCATGACTATCAGGACCGTGCAGATCGAGGGCAGGCTCAATTCGTCGAACGTGCCAGCCAATCCCTGATTTCGCATCTTGAACAGTTCGGGCCGCAGGAAGGGTGGCGCTATGACCCGACAGGGTTGCGCGTTTTGATGCGCTCGAACTACCGCGTTTTTGGCCAACGCGCCAAATCACTCGCCTTGCAGCACTATGACGCTGCCCTCCAAGACGTGGCGGAGCTTTATGCGCATGCGTTCGGCGATCACATTGATTGTCTGCAGCTGCCCTCCCCCACGGTTCCTCAGCTCCCCGCCCCGGTGACCCTTGGGCAGACGATCGCGCTCGATTTCAACGATGGGTGGTGGATGTCCTGGTGGAAACGGATCCGGGGCTATGACGCCTTCGCCCAGCAATTTCGCCAGCTGATCCATGGCGAGACAGATGATTTCATGACGCAAATCAAAACAACGCAGACCGACCTCGTGTGCCAACAGCTCGTCACCGCTTTGACAGAGTTCTTCGAAAATCAACGAGACATCTTATCGGAAATCGCCAATTCCGCAGATCAAGGACAGAACGTGGGCCAGGCCGTGCGCGCGCATGGTGATGGCGCACAATTGGAGCAGATCAAGCGTTTGCACGCCGTTCTGACGCCGTTTGCGACCTCCGAAAGGGTATCGACATGACAGGTGACGACCTCGACATTTTCAAACCCTCCGCCCCCGGATCACAACGCAAACCACGCATCGCCTTGATGGGGGAATTCAGTGCTGGCAAAAGCACCTTGCTGAACATGCTTTTGACAAGCAATCCCCTGCCCGTGCGCGTGACCGCCACGAGCGTGCCGCCAGTCTGGATTACCCATGGTCCGGAGGCCGCAACACGCGTCCGCTCGGATGGAAGCGAAGAGCCGTTTGATCTCGACGAGCTGGGGACGATCGGTCTCGAAGATACCCAATTCATTCGCTTGTCGATGCAGTCCGACGCGCTGGAGATCTGCGATCTCTTTGATATGCCTGGCATTTCTGATCCCAATATGTCGAACACCATTTGGCAAAACGCCTTCGAAGAGGTGGACAGTGTCATATGGTGCACCCATGCCACCCAGGCCTGGCGTCAATCCGAGGCCGCCACCTGGGAGGAGATCGTCGAAAAGACAAACGGCAACAACATTCTCGTGATCACTCAATTTGATAAAATCCGGACGGAACGGGATCGGGCGCGTTTGCTGTCTCGGGTCAAAAAGGAAACCCAGCATGTTTTCCGCGACGTGTTCCCCCTTGCTTTGATCGATGCCATCAATGCCGCTGACGAAGACAGCTGGCAGAAAAGCGGCGCGGCGGCGTTTAGCGATTATCTTGTCGAGATGCTTTTGCGGCAGAATGACAAAGATGGAATTCCAGCTGATCGAAGCGCGATTCAGACGTCGGAGATAAAAACGAACCCTTTTCAGGCAGCCGACCGAGATACATCGCCAGACCCGTATGCGTCACCTGACAGTGATGCCGGTACTACCCAAAGCCTGGAAACAAAGGTTCGCGTGATGCCACGGCGTATCACACCGCAGCCCACGCGCAAACGCGCGAGCCGAACGACATCCGAACAAAGCCCAGACGTGCAAATGTAGGGGTATGCTATGAAACAGCTTCTCAACGCCTTGCGGGCATCCCGACCAGACTGTCACGTGGTCGCCTATGGAGATGCGACCGCGCAGCTTGTCCTGCGGGCCAGTCATGAACCCGCCTATAGGCGCGAACATCTCGACCACCTTTGCGAGCAAGCCGCCACCTCATTCGACATGCTCCAGAGCGTGGCAGCGACCTGGCACAACCAAGAGCCTGCCCCGGAGCCTGCTCGAGAAGCCATCGTGATAAACGCAAAGACAACGACCCTCTTCGTGCGCGAGAGCAAGGAGACGTCGGAATTTCTCTGTATGGTCTGCGCGCCTGGTCTTGAGATAGAGAGCCTCGTCACCGATGGGCGTAGAACCTCTTCTTTGGTTTTGTGAGATGTGTGATGTCCATGCACCTTGATGTGCTGCCCTACTTCCCCCTTGACACCTCCGCCCTAGAGCGGATGGTCGACAGGTATGCGTGCAAAGAGCATCCACGCTACAGAGTTATGATTGGGGCCGGCCTTGGGGGTGACGCGGCGATGCGTGAGCTGTTGCTTGAAATCGACCAAACAATGCTGCCACGGCGGATTTCCGTTCACTGTTCTCCGCATGATGATCTGACACTCTATGTATCAAACCGCCGATTGTTCGACGTCAAAAAACGCGGCGCACCCCCGGCACGCCCGCCGCAATCGCCCAAGGACGCGGCCCGTGTCTTCGCCTCCATTCTGCGCGGGGCTATTCACGATGCCGATGGTCTTGTTCTGCAAGAACCCCAGGCCTTGGCGCAGTTCGACGAAGTCGGCGTTTCGGTCTCTACAGCCCTCCTAGCAGATGTTCTGGGGCTGCGCGAAGCAGCAGAGCCCGCCCTTCGGATAGATGGCACGCAAGAGGACTTCAGCCTCATTCGAGATGCCAGCGTAGCGTCCCTCCTTGCGACGCCGCGCCTATCATTTTCCGAGGCCAAAGGCACCCAGAACGAGATCGCGCAGTTGCAAAACTTCTGGCTTGATTACGTCAGACGCACGGGCCTTGCGCCGAACCGTGGGCGTATCAAACACCGTGACAAAGAGTGTTTTGTGGTTCCCATCAATCGCGACACGCATCTCGTTGTGGCGACAAAAGACGAAAAAACATGGTGTCTGGCGCTTGTCCCTCGCCAGCGTTTGCAGTGGTTGACGGAGGTCATCCCCGGCTGAGGGTCACAAGATGCTCAAGACTGCCATCACACGGTATAGTTGAGGCCGAGGCGACCGCCGTCCACGTAGATGGTTTCGCCGGTCACATAGCTGGATTTGGGCGAGCATAGAAAGGCAACCACATCGCCGATCTCGCGGGCTGTGCCGGAACGACCCAGCGGTGTGCGCGACATCGCCACGCGGAACGCCTCGGGATTGGCGTTCACGCCCGCCATCATTTCGGTGTCGATAGAGCCAGGGCCCACCGCATTGACGCGGATGTTGTTCTTGGCCAGGGCGAGAGCGGCCACCTTGGTCAACTGCATCACTCCGCCTTTTGAGGCGCAATAGGCCGGGATCGCCGGAATTGCGAGCTGCGCGTTGACAGAAGACATGTTCACTATGGCGCCTTCAATGCCGCGCTCTACCATGGTGCGCGCGGCGCGTTGCGTGGCCACAAAAACGCCCCGCAGGTTTACGTTGATCACAGCGTCAAACGCGGCCAGGTCATAGGTCAAAAAATCGCCCGGTTGCGCAATGCCCGCGTTGTTGACCAAGGCCGTGACAGGGCCATGATCCGCCTCGATCGCGTCAAAGAGCCCGCCTATCGCGTCCGCGTCGCTGAAGTCACAGATGTAGCCTACACCGCCGAGCGTCTTGGCCGCATCCATCACGCTGTCTTTGACATCTGCCAAAATGACCTTGTGTCCGTCCTCGGCCAGCGCCTCAGCACAGGCATACCCGATGCCCTGCGCCCCGCCGGAGATAAGTGCAATAGGTGCGTCAGTCATGGTCGTTGTCCTGTTCCTCTTCGTAGCCATAGTCAGATTTTGCCTGCGCGCGCGAGATCAGGCCAGAGGCCAGATCTTCGGCAACAGCATCCCTGGAACGGGTTTTGGCGTCCCCATAGCCACCGCCGCCCGGCAAGCTGAGGCGCAGGCGCTGGCCGTTTTTGATCAACTGCCGGCCCTTGGCACGCAGTTCGGTTCCGTCTGCCAATTCGACTTTCCCAGGCGCGCCAGGCCCGCCGCCATCGCGACCCCGAGCCGGATTTTGAACGCGATCAAACATGGCATTGAAGAAAAAGTCGTACCCGTCACGCGCTTCAATCTCGATGATCTGGCCCAACCCGCCGCGCATGGCGCCTGCCCCACCGGAGCCCGCGCGCAAATCCTTGCGCCAGACCGTGATGGGGCCGACATGTTCTGTTGCTTCCACGCTCATGGTGGACACCCCCGAGGGGAAAGCTGTCGCCGATAGCCCATCAAGGGCAGGTCGCGCACCGGTGCCACCTGAGTTGAACATGAGGATTTCACTGCCGGGCAAATTGCTGGCCGGGTCGCTGGGCCGCGCAGAGATCTGAATGTTCCACAGCGCAGAGGATCCTTCTGCCGGGACGGTTTTCGGCAGCGCCTTGTGCAGCGCGCCCAACACCACATCGGGCACCAGATGGCCCATCACGTGCCGCACCGAGACAGGTGCAGGCCGCCTGGCGGCGAGAATGCAGCCCTCAGGCGCGATGATGCGGAAGGGTTCAAGCGAGCCTGAGTTGTTGGGCACTTGCGGTGCGATGGCGCATTTTAGGCCATAACAGGCATAGGCGCGGGTATAGACCTCCGGACAGTTCACACCGAACTTGCTCATGCCGGAGGTGCCCGCAAAATCAGCCAGCAGAGTGTCGCCTTCGATGTCCAGCCGCACTTCCATATGCACCGGCGCGTCATAGCCATCGACCTGCATCGTGTGGCTGAACGACCCGTCAGGCACCTTGGCAATCGCCTCATGCGTGGCTTTGCGGCTGGTCTCAATGATGAAGTCCGACAGTGCATCAATGTCGCCCAGGTCGAACTCGTCCAGCATGGCCTGCAAACGCCGCTCACCGGCCTCATTGCACGCGGCCAGGGAGTAGATGTCGCCCACGGTCTGATCAGGTGTGCGCACGTTGGACCGGATGAGGCGGATCAGATCCTTGGACACCACGCCGCGTTCGGCAAACTTCATGATCGGGATCAAGAGCCCCTCTTCATAGACCTCGTTTCCGTCCGGGCCAAAGCCTCGCCCCCCGATGTCCACAACATGGGCTGTGCAGGCAAAATAGCCGATATGCATCTCTTTTCGGAACACCGGGCTGACGATGGTGATGTCATGCAGATGGCCCGTGCCCATCCACGGATCGTTGGTGATCAGAACGTCCCCTTCGAACATGTCTTGCACACCGATTTCGCGCACGAAGTGGGTCACGCTTTCGGCCATGGCGTTGACATGCCCGGGCGTGCCGGTGACGGCCTGCGCGATCATTCGGCCCTGACGGTCAAAAAGCCCCGCAGAGAGATCCCCCGCCTCGCGCACCGAGGTCGAGAATGCGGTGCGGATCAGGGTCGTGGCCTGTTCTTCCACCACCGCGATCAGGCGGTTCCACATGATCTGCAGATCAATGCTGCTGGGTTGGGTCACGACGCCTCTCCTTTGCGCGTCAACAGGAGGCTGCCATCGCCCTGCCCGATCACTTTGTACCGGGATGTCACGATGGTGGTGGTTTCACGCTCGACTACGACAGCCGGACCAGACACTTCGACCCCGGGCATCAATGTCTCGCGTGCGACCTCTTGCGCATCCACCACCCGACGCTCGGCCGCGTCAAAGAATTGACGCGTGCGCATGGCAGAGCCCAGGGCCCCACCGCGGTACTGTTCGGCCTGCGCGACCTCTGGCAACACTGTCGAGACGATGATCGACCAGTTGGTGATCTCCGTCGCCAAGCCCGCGATCGTGCGTCCAAAAAGGGTGCGGTAGGCCTCTTCAAACGCGGCGAGGATGAGAGTGGTGTCATCGCTCTGGAATGTCTTGTGGGGCAAAGGCACCGGTATCTCCCAGCCCTGCCCGGAATAGCGCATGAAGGCGATGAGCTTGGTTTCCGTGACCTGACCGGCCGCGCCTGCCTCCACAAATGTGCGGGCCTCTGTCTCCAGCTCTTGCAGCAGCGTGTTCACGGCGCCCGGGTCAAACTCAGACATCCGTTGAAACAGACCGCGAGAGGCCTCGTAGCTGAACGGTGCTTTCAAAAATCCAATGGCAGAGCCAACACCCGCGCCCGGCGGGATGAGCAAAGAGGCGATGCCCAGCTTCTCACAGAGGCGGCAGGCGTGAAGCGGCGCGCCACCGCCAAAACCGATCATGGTGAAGTGCTCAATATCACGTCCGTTTTCAACCGTATGAACGCGCGCGGCATTGGCCATGTTTTCGTCGACCATCTCGGTGACACCAAAGGCCGCCTCTGACACGCTATGCCCGGTGTCTTTGGACAGTTGCGCCGACACAGCCGCCTCTGATGCAGACGGGTGCAGTTTGATCGCGCCGCCGGCAAAGTTCTCGGGGTCCAGACGGCCCAGCAAAAGGTTGGCGTCCGTGACGGTAGGCTCTTCCCCGCCCCGGCCATAGCAGGCGGGCCCGGGCTCAGACGCAGCCGATCGCGGCCCGACCTGAATGCGCCCCATGGCGTCGATCGAGGCAATGGATCCGCCGCCCGCGCCGATCTCAACCATTTCAACAACCGGCGTCGATACCGTCATGCCCGACCCTTTTTTGAACCGGTATGTTCGCGCGACTTCAAAGGTGTTGGCTGTCTTGGGCGCGCCGTCTTCAATGAGGCAGATCTTGGCCGTGGTGCCGCCCATATCAAAGCTCAGCACCTTTTCGATCCCGTGGGCGCGCGCATAATCTGCGGCAAAGATCGCACCGCCCGCAGGCCCGGATTCCAACAGTCGCACAGGCTGTTCAGCGGCGTCTTCGACCGACATCAAGCCGCCCCCTGAATGCAGCATAAAGACCGGCGCCTCCACGCCTTCATCCCGCAGACGCCCCACCAGACGTCCCAGGTAGTTCGCGACCATCGGCTGCACATAGGCGTTGGCAATCACCGTGTTGAAGCGGGGAAGCTCGCGCATTTGCGGCGAGATGACCGAGGAGATGGAAATCGACAGATCCGGGGCCGCCGCACGAAGGGCGTCTGCCATCTGTATCTCATGGGCGTCATTGGCATAGGCATGCATCAATCCGATGGCCACGGCCTCGTACCCGCCCGCTGAGACCGTCTGCACCATGGCATCAACCTCTGCCGGGTCGAGCGGCAAGAGAACCTCACCCGAAGGCCCCATGCGCTCATTCAGCGTCAGACGGTCTTTGCGTGGCACCAGCGGCTTTGGCAGCGTGAGGTTGAGGTCATATTGCTCAAACCGGTTCTCAGAGCGCATCTCGATCACGTCACGGAACCCCTCGGTCGTGATAAAGGCCAGATGTGCGCCGCGCCTTTGGATCAGCGCATTGGTCACGAGGGTCGTGCCATGAATGACCTGAGTGATCTCGCCGAGCGCAATCCCAGCCTTGTCGGCGGCAATCATGATCCCATCCAGTATGGCTTGTTCAGGCTGCCCATAGTCGGTCAGAACCTTGCAGGTCGCTCGACCACCAGCATGGTCCAGGGCCACATCCGTAAAGGTGCCGCCAATATCCACGCCGACGCGGTTGAGTTGGGTCGTCATGGATCAGATGGCTTTCAGAATTTGGTTGGCGGTAAAGGCTGTCTGATAGAGGCGCGACATGATCGGTGCGGATGTCACGCCAGACACATCCGTGATGGGAAGGGGCAGATCCTTGGGATCCGCGCCGGTCAGAAGACCAGAGATTGCTTCTCCGAAGAGAGTTCCCGTCGTGATGCCACGGCCATTGTAGCCGATGGCTGTGTAAAGACCTTGATCCAGCTGGTGGACGCGCGGCAAATGGTCAGGCGTCATGGCAATCTGACCGTGCCAGGCCTCTTCGAACTCCACCGGACCCAGATCAGGAAAGAGGCGCGCCAGCTTTTTGCGCGCCCAACGGCTGGACAACCCGCGCCCGGCCGCGCCCATAACAGTGCCCATCGACCCGATGATCAATCTGTCCGACATATCGCGACGCAGCGAGAACATAATCTTGCCTGTGTCCCAAAG
>CAKZYL010000094.1 GCA_937884705.1 uncultured Roseovarius sp.
GCATATTCCATTGCGGCGACGTTGGGCCAGCGGCTGGAACCATCTTCATTGGTCAAACGAACATCCGCGCGGGTAAATGGATAGGGCGGGCGGGAGAGCCACTTTACAATGTCATAGTCGTTGAAGCCCACCATCAAAACGTCTGCGTCCGCGTCCTGATAGGGGCGCAGGATGAGGCGGTCAGTGATGATTTTATCGGGCATGACAATGCTCCAGAAACTGAAAGGGGACCGGCTCTTGCCGATCCCCCTGATGTTTCTCACAAAACTCTTTAGGTCGGCTTACTCGGCAGCCTCCGCTGCTGGGAGGACCGAAATAAATGTGCGGCCTTTGAGGCCCTTGTGAAATTTCACAGAACCTTCGGCCAGCGCGAACAACGTGTGGTCTTTGCCTTGTCCAACGCCTTCGCCCGGCCAGAACTTGTTGCCGCGCTGGCGCACGATGATATTGCCCGGGATCACAGCCTGACCGCCGTACTTCTTAACGCCGAGGCGACGACCGGCAGAGTCGCGACCGTTACGGGATGAACCGCCTGCTTTTTTATGTGCCATCTCGTCTCTCCTTAGCCTTCAGCCAATTTCTTGGCCTGTTCGATCCAGCCTTCACGCTCGATCCGGCCTTTGAACGACAGTTTCTCGTCCATAGCAGCCACGTCGTCTTCCGTCCATGCTGCGACCTGAGCAAATGTCGTGACGCCCGCGTCATGCAGCTTCTTCTCAAGCGCAGGGCCGACGCCCGACAGTTGCTTGAGATCATCGCCCTCGGATTTGGCGACCGCCTTGGGCGCCTCAGCCTTGGGGGCCGCTTTCTTTTCGGCCTTCTTGGCCGGCTTGGCCGCTGTTGCAACCGCAGTCGCCGAAACAGAGCCTGCACCCAGCGCTGCTTTGACACCCGACTTGTCCCCACCCTTTTCCAGGATGTCCGTCACGCGCAGCACAGTGAGCTGCTGACGATGACCCTTGGTGCGCTGCGAGCCGTGCTTACGACGGCGCTTCACGAAATGGATGACCTTGTCACCCTTGATCTGATCGACAACTTCGGCTTGGACAGCCGCGCCATCGACAAACGGCGCGCCGATCACGGGGGCATCGCCACCCAGCATCAGAACGTCGTTGAATTGAACTTTTTCACCAGCATCAGCAGCAATCTTTTCAACACGGAGCATATCGCCCGACTTGACCTTGTATTGCTTGCCGCCGGTCTTGAGGACCGCAAACATCGCGTGTTTCCTTTTCGCTTTCGCGTCCTTCGGTTCCCAGTGATGGGATTTGCGGGTGGCCCCACCTCGGACGGCGTGCCCATAAGGGCAGTATCTATTCGGCCTAAGATCGGCCTGAGTGCGCGCTTATCCGGAGATCGGGGTGCAAAGTCAAGGACAAATGGGGGTGTTGCGAAAGGATTGGATCCACAGAGGGCGACGGCCGCTTATGGGCCCGTTTGCTGGCAATTATACCGTGCTTTCAAAAGAACCCACTCTTAGGACTGCACCGTGAATTTGAACCCTGCGCGATGTGAATAGATCGTGAGGCCTGCCAGGCGCGGGCCTTTTGACGATTGCTGGCAAGACCCATGCTCAGAACGCGTTGACCTTGCCTTATCTTACGTAAACGCCAAAGTTACGCAACGTACAGGGTACGTCAACCAAGAAACCTGTTGTATTCAATCGCCGAGACGCACAGCTAATTTCCAAGTTAGCAGGTAGGAGCCATTCCATGACCAACGACACCATGACCATTCGGCAGATGTGCGACGCCTTTGATGTGACACCTCGCACGCTGCGCTTTTACGAGGCCAAAGAGCTTCTCTTTCCGATGCGTGAAGGCCAAAAGCGCCTGTTCACGAGGTCCGATCGCGCACGGCTCAAGTTGATCCTGCGGGGCAAGCGGTTCGGGTTTTCTTTGGAAGAAATCCGCCAATTGCTCGAGCTTTACGATCGTGGCGACCAGCAGCATGAGCAGCTGACCCAAACCTATGAACTGGCCCAGCAACGCCTGTCAGATCTTGAGCGTCAGCGCGACGATCTCAATGACGCGATCGCTGAGCTCCGGGACCAAATGAAGTGGGGTGAAAAAATGATCGCCTCCATCCGGGCGTCCGCACGCGCCGCGGAATAAATGTAAATCACAGGGCCATCTAAGCCCAGCCACTCTGATTGAGAGGAGCAATCATATGCCAAGTTACACCGCGCCAACCAAAGACATGCAATTCGTTCTGCATGAGGTGCTGAAAATTTCTGAGTCCGACATCCCGGGCTACGCCGATTTGGAGCCGGATTTCACCGGTGCCGTGCTGGAAGAAGCCGGAAAGATCGCCTCAGAAGTGCTGATGCCGCTCAACGTAGTTGGCGATACCGAAGGCTGTCATCTGGAAAACGGCGTCGTTCGCACGCCGAGCGGATTTAAAGATGCCTTTGATCAGGTGCGCGAAGGTGGCTGGCCGGCGCTTGACCTGCCTGAGGAATATGGCGGACAGGGCATGCCTGTGGTGCTCGGCACAACCGTTGGCGAAGTTTTCTCCGCGGCCAACCAGGCCTTCACGATGTACCAGGGCCTGACCCATGGCGCGGCCAATGCGATTTTGGCGCATGGCTCTGACGCGCAAAAGAACACCTACCTGCCGAAAATGGCGTCCTGCGAATGGACGGGCACAATGAACCTGACCGAGCCCCATTGCGGCACGGATCTGGGCCTCATGCGCACCAAGGCGGTTCCGCAGGATGACGGCACATTCAAAGTCTCCGGCCAGAAGATCTTTATCTCGGCGGGCGAACACGACATGGCCGACAACATCATTCACCTGGTGCTGGCCAAAATCCCCGGCGGTCCCGAGGGCATCAAAGGTGTCTCGCTCTTCATCGTACCGAAGTTCCTCGTGAACGAAGATGGCTCGCTCGGTGCGCGCAACGGCGTCTCCTGCGGCAAGATCGAAGAGAAGATGGGCATTCACGGCAACTCCACCTGCGTCATGAACTATGACGAGGCCACGGGCTATCTTATCGGTGAAGAGCACAAGGGCATGCGTGCGATGTTCGTCATGATGAACGAGGCCCGCCTCGGCGTTGGCATGCAGGGCGTGGCACAGGCCGAAGCGGCCTATCAGAACGCGCTGATCTACGCCAAAGATCGCCTGCAGGGCCGTGACGTCACCGGTGACAAGAACCCTGATGGGCCTGCCGATCCGTTGATCGTGCACCCTGCCGTGCGTCGTGGATTGCTTGCCCAGAAGAGCTTTGTCGAAGGGGCCCGTGCGTTCTTGCTCTGGGGCTCGGAAATGATCGACAAGGCGCATCGTTCCAGTGATGCGGATGCCGAAGGTCTGGTGAGCTTGCTGACCCCGGTCATCAAGGGTTTCCTGACCGACGAAGGCTTCGACATGACGGTCCGCGCGCAGCAGATTTATGGCGGTCACGGCTTCATCGAAGAATGGGGCATGTCCCAGTTCGTCCGCGATGCGCGCATCGCGCAGATCTATGAGGGTGCAAACGGCGTGCAGGCGCTGGACCTGGTGGGCCGCAAACTCACAGCCTCAGGCGGCAAGTACATGATGGCCTTCTTCGAAGTCGTGAAGACTTTCATCAAGGAAAACGAAGGCAACGAAGCGCTGGCCAAGGACTTCCTGGAGCCGCTGAAAGCCGCCTCTAAGGATCTGCAGGCGTCCGGCATGTTCTTCATGCAAAACGGTATGAAGAACCCAAATGCCGCGCGCTCTGGCTCTTACGACTTCATGCACCTCTTTGGTCACGTCTGCCTCGGCCTGATGTGGGCACGCATGGCGAAGGCCGCACAGGAAGCGCTGGAGAACGGTGCTTCGGATGAGGACTTCTACAAAGCCAAACTGAAGACCGGCCGCTACTACATGTCCC
>CAKZYL010000095.1 GCA_937884705.1 uncultured Roseovarius sp.
CGGGCAAGCTGGCCGTTTTTGCATTGCGGCTCGACACCTATCCCGAGAACGGCACAGAAAAGGTGTTCTATATCGGCACCAACGACGCGGATGACCTTACAGAGCTGCGCCGCCGGATTCTCAAAGACTTTGAAACCCTGCCGGTTTCCGCCGAATACATGCACCGCGAATGTTTCGATATCGCCGCCAAGTACGGCAAGGACACGTTGGTGATGATCGACAAGCTGGGTACTGACCGCTTGCCCATGTTTTTCGCGCTCAAAGGCGCGGTCGATGCGCGCCTGAACAAGATCAAACTCACACGCGGGTTTACGGACAAATTCATGCAGGTCGCGGCAAAGCTTTGGCCCCAACATCTGCCGAAGTTCCTGCGCGAGTATCGCGACAAATACGAGCATCACCTGATCCTGAAAATGCACGATGGCGGCATTGATGAGGCGGCCAAACTCCTGCCGGAACTTTTGGAGGGCAAAGACGCCGATTTCATCGAATGCAACGCGCGCGACGGCAAGATCGCGGGCCTGCACCGCTTTGCCGCCGCGGGTGCTGCCGTGCGCTACGGCCATGTTCATGCCGATGAAGTCGAAGATATCCTCGCCCTAGACATCGCGCTTCGTCGCAATGACCTGAATTGGCGTGAAGAGCTGCCTTCCGAGATCACCGACAAACTGGTGACCAAGATCTATTACGGCCACCTGATGTGTCACGTCTTTCACCATGACTACGTGGTGAAAAAAGGCGAAGATCCCAAGGCGATCAAGGCGGCCATGCTCAAGCTGCTGGATGAACGCGGGGCCGAATACCCCGCCGAGCACAATGTCGGCCATCTCTACAAAGCCAAGGAAAAACTCGCAGCCCACTACCGGGCCTGCGATCCCACCAACTCGTTCAACCCAGGGATCGGCAAAATGTCGAAAGCCCGAAACTATGGTGATGAAGTAAATCCATAACGAATGTAGTTATAGCGTCGGCTGCTCGGACGGCGGTTGGGTCGTTTTACGGGTCTTTTGCAGGGACGCTTGCGCATGATCTGGGGGCTGCGGTCCTGGTGGCTGTGGTTGAGCGCGCGGGCGTTGAGAGGGCGCACGGGTCCGAGACCATCATGGGTCAGGTGCTCACCGCCGCACAAGGCCAGAACCCGGCCATGCAAGCCCATGTGAATGCCGGGCTGCCTGTGGAAAGCGCGGCCTGGGGCATCAACCAGGTCTGCGGCCTATCGCGTCACGCTCCCGAGTTCTGTGATCAAGCTCTCTGACAAAGTGCGCCACCATCATTGGGAGTTCGGCTCCTCGAAACACCACCTGCCTTCGGTCTGGTCTACCGGAATAGACATGGTGCAAGTCCGTCCGGTCAGATGCCCGAATGGGTTTGCGACGCAAGCCTTGATCCAGCACTTGGGCAATCTGTTAAGGTCAAATCCTGATCCCTTCGGGCGATTGCAACTGCCATCCGGTATCGCCGTCCTTAAGCGCGCCGCTGTTTCTGGGCTTGCCTCCCGTCGATTTGCCCCGCACCGAACCAGCGTTGCTGCAGGTGCATACCCGCTATTTCGCGCTCAAAGTTGATCTAACGCAATTTTGCGGCGCGCTCCGGCTGGTAAAAAGTGAGGCATCGATCGCGCGAGGACTGTCCTCGTGAGTTGGTTGCGCCGCGCGGAAAACCATACGGTTTGCCAGGCGCATGGTGCAACTCGGTCGTCTAGGAAAGGGACTGCTATGAACCAGCGCGAAACCATGACCCAATTTGGTAAGGAAGCACTCTTGCAGGCTAATATCTCCGAACTGCTCCCTTTTGCATCTCTGGACGAGGATCAAACACGTAAGATGATTGATCTCGCGACCGTGCACCGCGTGAAGCAAAACAAGACGTACTTCGATGAAGGCGACAGGGCAGAGAACTTCTTCCTCCTTATCGATGGCTTTCTGCGCATCGTGCGCACCACGAAGGAGGGCGATCAAGTCGTCGTGCTACATATCGCGCCGGGTCAGATGTTCGGCATCGCCAAAGCCTTTGAGAGCGTCAACTACACCGCCACGGCGCAGGCGGCGTCAGAGGGCCTTGCGCTGTCGTGGCCCTCAGAGCTGTGGGACAAGTTCATCCAGGACTACCCGGGTTTTCAAAAAGCGACGCGTCGGGCTGTCGGGACCCGCGTCACTGAGATGCAAGACAAGCTGATCAGCATGGCCACGCATCAGGTCGAACGACGTATCGCCCATGCCATTCTACGCCTCTTGGAGCAGGCTGGAAAAGAAACCGAAGATGGCGTTGCGATTGATTTCCCGCTCACGCGTCAGGACATCTCGGAAATGACGGGAACGACATTGCATTCCGTGAGCCGCTGTCTCAGCAAGTGGCAAAGAGACGGGCTGGTGCGTAGTGAACGACGCCGCGTTGTCGTCCGTCAGCCAGAATCTCTGCCAGTGTGACAGGCTCGAAACGGCCGAGACACTTACTGTGACTGCATTTCTGCGACATTTTGCCGGGAAACTTTGGCCCGTCTCGCACCGCTTCATTGCGCAAGAGCAAAGAGCGCCTCATCCCGCATGGTATAGTCAACTAACGGGAGTTTTTCGAAAAATGGCAAAGGTGCGACGACCTTTTTCTACTGATTGGTGCAGCGCGGAACATATGGGTTCCATGCTGAAATACACCCAAATCTGTACGCCCAAATATCCACGCCAAGCCCCTGCACGAAAGCGCCGACGGTGAAAGAGACGACGATCTCCCCTCTGATCGGGTCGATACATGACCCGGCGCAATGCGCAGAGTGTAGCATTCGGCACAGCAGCCTCTGTGGCGTACTATCCAGCCGAGAACTCAGCGATATGAACGCCATCGCACGGCGCAAAAGCCTCGACCCGGGCCAGCCGCATGTGATGGAAGGTGATGCGTCCCATGATTTCGCCAATGTGACTTCCGGGGTGGCAAAGCTTGTCCGCGGCGCCGAGGATGGGCGCAGTCAGATTGTCGGCCTCT
>CAKZYL010000096.1 GCA_937884705.1 uncultured Roseovarius sp.
TTGGGTGCTTTCTGAGGTTTGCAGGGTGGGTCCGCCGAAGGCGTCTGCGGGGAGGCCGGCATGTGCTGAAGCGGCTGCTACAGAGATGGCGGCGGCGAGAGTGAGTGATTTAAACATTTTGGTTTTCCTTTATGTGTGATGTGTCAGTTCGGTGTGGTGTTTGGTTGGTTTAGTAGCACTGCCATACGGTGACCCAGTTTCCCCAGTAGTCGTAAACGGTGACCCATTCGCAGTAGTAGGCTGTCTCGAAAGCGTCTTGGTTTTCCACGATTTGGGTGCTTTCTGAGGTTTGCAGGGTGGGTCCGCCGAAGGCGTCTGCGGGGAGGGCTGCGTGTGCCGAAGCTGCTGTGATTGAGAGGGCGGCGGCGGTGATGAGTGTCTTGAACATTGTTGTCTTCCTTTTGGTTGGTGGCTGTGTTCGCCGTGTTGATAGTGTTAAATTAACAATAACAGTTAGTATTGACAATACACTAACTAAGAGCTTTTTGGGAAATCAGGTTAACTATTTGTTTTTAAACGAAACAAAATCTTCATTTTTAGGCTGGAGCAGGTTCTGATCGCGTGAAATGAGCTTGGGATGTGCCCATTTTCGAGGGAATCACAGTGCGTTTTGACGGTGATTCCGGCCTCTTAAAAGCTTGAGCGCACGTGTCACGGCTTTACAGGCAGGTCTCTTCTTCCTATTTAGTGTAAAAAGTACACGACGAGGCAGGCATGGCTTTCACATATGACTATCCCCATCCAGCGGTCACCACGGATATCGCTGTTTTCTCGATCATCGAGGATGCTTTGCACGTGGCGTTGATCGAACGCGCCGCGGACCCCTTCAAGGGAAGCTGGGCGTTGCCCGGCGGGTTCGTGAATATGGATGAGGATCTGATTGACGGGGCGCGGCGCGAGTTGGCAGAGGAGGCGGGCGTGACCCCCGACCAGCTCGATGGATTGCCCTTCATGCAGATCGGCGCCTATGGGCGGCCGGGCCGAGATCCGCGGGAACGGGTGATCACCGTGGCGTTCCTGACATTGGTGCCGATGGACCGGGTGAAGCTTGTCGCGTCGACCGATGCCGCCAAAGCGGAATGGTTTACGATGGATGATCTGCCGCCCCTGGCCTTTGACCATGCGGATATTCTGACCTCCGCGCGCGAGGCGCTCTCAAAGCTTGTCTCAACCACCCTGACCGAAGAAGCAAAGGCGGTCTTTTCGTTCCTGCCGCAGGAATTCACGCTGAGCCAGGCGCAGACGATGTTTGAGACGATCCAGGGTCAGCCGCTTGAAAAGCGCAATTTCCGCAAGTGGATCCAAACCCACTGGGATTTGGAAGATCTCAAAAAGAAGACCCAAGGTGGTCGCCACCGCCCGGCCGCGCTTTATGCCCTCAACGGGTTGTCCAAGCAGAGTTAACTTGGCCTAGTTTGCGCCGACAATCGCAAAGGCCGCCCAGTAGGAGGGGTGTTTGCGAAAAGTGCCTGCCGCCGGATCATCGAGCACGGCCAGCATAGAGCGACGTAGCGCGCTGGCATGGGTTTGATCGGGGCGCGCACCCAGTTCCTGGAAGAGACCGGTGGAGATCTCAACCGCGGCGGCGGAATAGACAGACCAGTGCGTCACTAAGAGGTTTTGCCCGCCTGCGTGGAAAAAGGCGCGGGCGAGGCCGGACATGCCTTCGGCGTCCGGGGATTCACCCGCGGCCGTATTGCAGGCTGAGAGCACCACAAGGCGCGCGTTGAGGGTCAGCGTGGCGATCTCTGCGGCGGTCAGCAGACCGTCATTTTCCGGGCTGGCTACATCAGGCGGTGTCAGAACGAGGCCTGGCGCGCTGGCACCGGCTTCTCCGGCGGTGAGGCCATGGGTGGCGAAGACCAGAACGCTGTAGTCGGCCAGGGCGCCCGATTGGTTGAGGGCCTTGATCCGGTCTTCTGTGGCGTCTTCGCCCAGGAAAATAGAGGACTGGCCCTGATCAAACTGCGCATCGATGGCGGTGAGTTCGCATTCGGCATCGGCCAGACGCGGCAGGGCGCGCAAGGCGTCCACCTGAGCCAGGGCGAACCCCGTGGCGTCGGTTTGCATGAGGTCTGTCTCAACGCCTGCGGCGGAGCGCAGATCGGCCACGCGCACCGCCTCGCAATCCACGCTACCCGTGGTGCCGATGATGGGATCGCCCATGCCAAGCAGGCGGCCCAGCCCTTGATCTTCGCTCGGTGCATTAGAAGGTGTTTCAGGTCGCAAAGCGCGCAAGCTGGCGAGCGATGGCAGCACCGAGATGGCGTGGCGGCGGATCAGCCAGTCGGTTTTGCCGCTATCACTTTCGGGCTCGGAGGTGACCAATGCATGGAAGGGCAAACGCAAGAGATCGGCTGGTGGGACGATAATCAGGTGGTCCGTTTCGGTCAGCGCCGACTCAACGCCGCCAAAGAGGTCACGGTAGAGCTGATGCGCGCCTTCAAAATCGAATTCTGCCTCGTCGGGTTCATCATCAAGCAGCATTGCGCCGCGCAAAGCGGCGGCCGGGCTGTTGAGGCAGCCTGGGTCACTGACGGCGACCTGACAGCGAAACGCCGTGATGCGCTGATTGAGACTGCCCCGGCTGTAATCGGGAATGCGCGCCACGGAGACGGTTTTGGGCGTGATGGCGATGGCGTGGTTCGATGAGACCTCAAGCCCGGGAATGACGTCGGGGATCAGACCGGGCAGCAGGAAGGTGACGATGGCCTCATTAGGTTTGAGACGCGTCTGAATGTCCGCAACAGAGAGGGGGTTCACCCCGGTGATCCCAGCAGTCTCAAGGCCGAAGCTGGCGAGGGTTTCCTCTGTGCTGGCCAGATCCTGTTCGAGGTCCAGGTGGCGGGCTTCCAAGGGGGCGACGCGATCACTGGCCCCGTCTTCGGCGTAGGCGGCCAGCAAACGGGAAAAGTTGCGCGCATGCTCTTCCTGTATGTCCTGGCGGCGGCGCAGCCAGAAACTATGCGCAGGATCCTCTTGGGAGAGCCGTGTTTCCATCATGGCAAGCGCCTGCGCCGAGCGTGTCACTTGCGTCCATTGAATGGCGGAGAGCGCCTCATCGACCACATCGGGGGTCTTCTCGCCCGGGGCGTCCAACAAAAGCCAGGCCAGGGTTTCAAATTCATACCCGGTCTCGGACAGGCGGTCCTGATAGGCGGGCGACTTGCGGGCCTGAGCCACGGAGCGCAACAGACCCAAGGCCCTGTCCCGGTCCCCTTGAAAGAGCGTCACAAAGGCAAGTTTGGATTGCGCGTCTGCCACCAAGGGCGCGCTGTCGGGCAATGCCTGACGGTTGATCTCGACCGCTTCTTCGAGGAAGGGAAGGCCGAGATCGACCCTGCCTTCAACGAAGAGCGCGTCAGAAGCGTTGGCCAAAATCAAAGACAGATCGGGGTGTGTCGCAGGCAAGACGTCGCGGGCCACGGCTACGGAGGCCAAAATGCTCTCGATGGCCTCATCCCCGCGTCCGAGCGCGCTTTGGGAGACGGCCTGGGTCATATAAAGACGCGTGGCCTGAGATTTGCTGTTCCACTTCTGCGCGCCGCGGGCTTCATCCTCGCGAAACTTGCCCCACGCTATGTCGATCAAGGCCAATGCCTCGTCATAGCGTTGCACTTCGTTCAAAAGCTCGGCCCGGTTGGTTAGTGTGATCACCTCATCCATGAGGCTGAGAGGCTCGGCACCCGTTGTGAGGGCGGCCTGATAGGCCTGTTCGGCCTGCGCATAAAGCTGCTCTGCGAGGGCGTAGTCGGACCGTAGCTGCGCATTCAGAGCCAGGTCGGTAAGCACAAGGTGCACGCTCTGTGACCCATCCGCTGTGGCCGCAAGCACGGAAAGCGATTGTTGCAGGGTAAGGGAGGCCTCGGAGAGGCGGCCAAGATTTTGTTCCGCGGCGGCCACTTCTCGCAGCGCGAGACCCAGTCTGGGATCGTCTGGCACGCCGATCAGTTCTGCAAAGGCCAACCCCATCTGGGCATAGGGCAGCTGCACTTCGCGGCGCTCTGTGTAGCCTGAGAGCTGCGTGGCTTGCAGCGATAACGTGGCCATCTCATCGACGAAATCCATTTTCTCGGCTGATAGCGCGCCCGTTTGGCCGATCTCGCGCAGCGTGTCGGCCACGTCGCCAAACCGGTCTGCCTGAAATTGCTGGTAGTATTTTTGCCAAAGCAGGGTCTGAGAAAACTCATCCGCCTCACCTGGCATGTACTGACGCAAGAGCGCGATGCGGGCGTCGAGGAGCGCGATGGCGTCATCTGTGCGCCCGGTGGCTTCGGCGTCTTCCTGGGCGCCTGCATAGGCGGTGAATACGGCCCCGAAGCTGGCCTGCAGCAGGCCCGGATCCACTGCGATCAATTCATGAAAGAGGTCGGTGGCGTCTATGATGCGGCCATTTTCAAAGTAAAGCGAAGACGCGGTGCCCAAAGCCCGGCCATGCCATGGGGTGGCGCGAGCTCGGGAGACGAGCTCTGTCGCATCAGCTTCGGCGGCGGGGAAATTGCCTTGCGCCGATCGCAGATTGATGCGGTTGGCCATCGCAAGTGCCCAGGGGTCGATGGTGTCGAGCGGGTCTGAAAACGCGATGGCGTCGCCCAGCCATTGCAGCGCTTCGTCCGCCGTTTCAGGGTCCAAACTGAGCACAAAGCCGAGATTGTTGAGCGCATAGGCAAATTGCGTCGGATCCGGGTTTTGCAGGGATCGTCCCGCCTCCACGGCGGTGCGCGCACTGGTGACAGCGGCGCCAGCGTCACCTGACTGAAGCGCCTCTAAGGTGGCATCATTGAGAACGGTTAGATTGGGCGGGGTGTCCTCCGCATGAACCAGACATGGCAGCAGGAAGAGGCAAAAAAGACCGAAAAGGTGGCGGTACATACGCATACTTAAACCTTTACTCTTGTGCCAAGTCAGAATCGTGATCGCGACCGGCGCGCAGGAAGGCATCGCGGCGCGGTAGAACCCGCCAGTTCCAACTGTCCACCCAGATGTCGGCGACCGCGAAACTGCCGAATGCGCCACGGGTGTCTGGGCGTTTTCCAAGCGTTTCAAAGAAGACTCTGGCATCTCGCAGGGCAGCGCCGCGGGTGGGGGCCTCAGCCTCGCAGGTTTCAATGAGCCCCTCGAGGTTGAGCGGTTCTGCGTTCGCCTGGGACTCTGTTACCATGACAAACAAGCGCTCTGCGCCAGCGGAGTATCCACCCGGGCAGTCGGAGCAGAGCACCATTTCGGGCCCAAGCGGGAGGGCGTTGGCGATCCCCTCAATCCGTTCATAGGC
>CAKZYL010000097.1 GCA_937884705.1 uncultured Roseovarius sp.
ACCCAAACGATTTCCGCCTCGACGCTGACACCTCGATCATCGAGCGCTTTGATGAGCGGCAGGTTTACAATCGCAATCCAAAGGCACGCCAAAAGGATCACTGAAGTAACGATGGCCAGCGCGAATAAGCGATATGGAACATTGAAGAATCGCATAGCGTCTGCGTAGCGACACTTTCAGGCATTTTTTGGCCAGCCGTGGATGGGCCAGCTAGTGACAGATTTTTTGGTTGGAGTAAGGCGCCCAAGGCAGATGCATAGTACTGCGGTGAACTGCCTTACATTTCCTACCGAATTGCTTGGATTTTTATGCTCAGGGGATAGGGTGACTTTTCCAAGTTTTACCCAGAACACGGAGAAAGAAGAAGTTACCCCCCAAAATTGCCAGAAAATTGGACCGGGCAGGAGCTTGGTGTCTCACTTATATGCGCTTGCGTTTTTCCGCTTTGATCTTTCGACCCGGATGCTCCACACGTGGCACCAGCTTGACCTGGTACTGACGACCATCTCGTCAGGTTCGAAGTTTTCAAATCCGCAAGATCAAAGGTCATCCAGGTTGATCTGAACTTCAACTGTGCCTTCACATTCCGATGTGTCACTTGAGCATAACACAACGTTCGAAACACCCAATTGTTGGGCTCGAAACACCAATGCCAAAGGGTCTTGGATGTTTGCTTTTTTGGCGGAGGTCATGTTCACGACATCCCCATTTACAAACAAAGGCTGCGCTAAGTACGGTGTTCTTTCAAAGATGTTTCTCGTTTGTATTTGCCAGTCTCGATAGCTTGAATACTGCACGAAGGTTTGCATCACGTAGAGGCCAAGAATGAGAAAAACGCTGTTCTTGGCAAGGCGCGAGACAAGACCCTCTTGGGAACAAAGGATTTGCGCTGCGCGAACAACCAAGATCGCGTAAATGACCCAGGCGAAGACAAAGGCCCGATTGGGTGCGACCGCACCGGTCTTTAGGCATTGCAGGGTGATGAAAACCAAACCCAGAAGCAGACCTCCGCCGAGATAAAGGGCTTCTGAGGCGCTGTTTCGCGCGAGCACGCCGATAGAAATTGCGAGCATCAAAAGATGGAAAACTGCGACCGGCGGAAATGCGTAACTGCTGTTGCTCAGAAATGTACGAAAAGAGTCCAACGCAACGGGAAAGTTGGATATTGCGTCACCAATGTTTGCGGCGCCATTGGCCTCGCGCCAGTCCGAGAGTTGGATCCCGAAGACACCATGGGCATGGTAGTTGAGCCCGTAGGCCACCATCAGGGCCGCCGAAAAGCTTAGAACAAAAAGGACGATCAGACCGGCCAAGTCTTTCAAACTGCGCTGCTTGGTGCAAACAAGGCACACCGTCAAAAGCAACAACGGATAGGTCGTGTACGCCATGAAGCCAGCAATGACAAAGGGTGGCAATAAAGCACGGTGCAAAGACTGTGAAAGAACGACGCCGAGAACGGCATAGAGTGCCACCAAACCCAATCCAGGCAGCAACGTGTTGAACCAAAGTGAAATCATCGTGGCTGGCGGCGCGACAATGATGATGACAGCCAGGATAGGACCGAACATGCGCTCCTGATCTGATCGCATGGCCGAGTAAGCGACGCTTGCGGCAAAGGCCGCCCAAAGCACCTGATACAAGGCGAAGTTGACCCACGAAGGTGTGACAAACCCACGAAGATGCCACCAGTAATTGACCCAACGGCCCTCTGACAGCGTCTTCATGTAAAAGTGTGTCGGGTCGGCAAAATAGGCGGGATAATCGTCGAAACGGATCATGGGATCCGCAAGATTAGGAAGGCTAACACACAAAACCGCCAGAAGCGCCACGCAAGCGATCAGCTGGGGATACCCCAGTTTGGCGACACCAATGGGCCGGGCTATTTTACTTTGGATGTGATCCACATGCGTCATGGGCGTGAGCTCTCAGCATGGTCCAAGCTTGCGAGCTTGAGCGGCGATGACCACGGACCTTATTTGTGCAATTCGCGTGACGGTTTTTCGTGGCAGATGCCGAACAACGTTGCGGCGCATGCGCCATTTCCAATCTCCGGCAGAGGTCACGTCTTGCCCGTTTTCGATGGCTGTTTGCGTGACCTGATCCGGAAGACCTGTCGCGCCTGCGTCATTCACGTACAAGATCGAATTGTATCGGTACCAAGGCTCCACGGCATTCATACCTGCAAGTCTTGGGCGCAAACAATCGTAGGCTCGATAGCCGCGCTCAGCGAACTTCTTTTGCCAAAATGATAGTGGCTGTTCGTTTATGTGGAATTCCCCGCCTTGGCCGACGACCGCGGATGAAAATAGCACTCGATCTGCAGCCGACGTGAGGCTGTCAACCAGAGCGTCCGATGCGCAGGTCGGAAGGTGTTCCCCAACTTCCAGGCTCTGCGCCAAGGAAAAGCGACGAGGCAGCTCAATTGGTTTTGTAAGGTCGCCTGCAAGGAAACTGTTTGCAGGTATGCTCAAGTTATCGGGGTTCACGTAATCGCCGTCGACGCCAAGGATGTCATGTGCCCCGGCTTTGTGCCATTCGTCCAGCCAAACGCCCCGGCCACATCCTAGGTCCAGCACGCTGTCTGGTGACAACCATTCGGACAGCATGCCAACCAAAACGCTAGCCGATCGGCACGCGCCGCCATCAATGTAATCAAAAAACGTGTCATTATAGACATGGGTCATACGGAGTTCTCCATTTCCGTGGAAAAGACCCAACGGGTCATGATCAGATAGTTTTGAATTGGCAAAATGACGGTCACACAGGCTGCTGCCACCCATTCAGGCATGTGCAAGATCGGTCCGACGATGCCGGTGATGACAGCAGACGTTACGAGTCCGATCCCGATCATCGCGGCAAACCGCGTCATCTGATGGGCGTTACTGAGATTTTTCCCAAACGTGAACGCCGCTTGACCCACATATTGCACTGCCACAGCGATGAGGAACGCAAAAGCGTTTGCAAAAATCTGCGGTATGCCGATGCGGAGGAATGCCAGATAAAGCAGCACATAGATCGCCGCCACCGTCGCGCCCACGCATCCGAACGAGACCAGTCTGTTCAGCCCCCGCATGACCTAGGCTCGCTTTCTTGTTACAACAGGAACGTCGGCATCTGTTTGTTCCGCGATGAAGTATAGCGGCCTGGCCTTCGCCTCGACGTAAAGTCGGCCGATGTATTCACCAAGAATTCCCAGGGTCAGCAACTGAACACCCGAAAAGGCGCTTATGGCCATGACCACTGAGGCCCACCCCGGAGCTGTCTGATAGACGATGAGTGAGTGCAAAACGTAAACCATCATCAGGCCGGCGACGCCGAAGCTAACGAAAGAGAGGCGCGTTGCGAGACGAAGAGGCTTGGTTGAAAAGGCCGTCATCGCGTCCATTGCAAGCCCTATCATCTTGCTCAGAGGATACTTCGTTTCCCCAAGCTCTCTGCCAGCCCGGTTGTACTCAATGCCAATTTGACGGAAGCCAACCCAGGCAAACATACCTCTTAGGAAACGGCTTTTTTCCGGCATTGCCAGCACGGCGTCCAGTGCGCGACGGGTTACCAAGCGAAAATCTCCCGTATCCCTCGGGATTTCCACGTCAGACATCAAATTCAAAAACCTGTAGAATGCGTAAGCTGAGGCTCGCTTGAACACAGTTTCGCCCTGTCGTTCAGCGCGGCGGCCATAAACGACGTCGTATCCCCGATCCATCATAATCATCATGTCCTGCAGAAGTTCAGGTGGATCCTGAAGATCAGCGTCTAACATGAAGATGCGTAAACCCTGAGCGGCCTCCAAACCGGCAGTCAGTGCGATCTGATGGCCACGGTTCGACGACATTCTAATGCCCTTCACCTGTGGGCAAATGTCTTGCGCCTGTTTGATTTCATTCCACGTGTCGTCTTTAGACCCATCATCGACAAGGATGATTTCAGCCCTGTCTTTGTAGGGCTCAATGACAAGCATCAGACGTGCAACGAGACCGGCAATGCTCTCTTGTTCATTCATGCACGGTACGACTACGGACAAAAACAACTGCTTTTCCTCCATCAACCGAAAAGATGGGTAGAAAAACTCTGTGACCCAAATATGGCGCTTAATTGAATTTTTCCCCGCGCAGCGTTGAAACGCGTTCGGATTCAATTGGATCGATGGGGCTGCTCAATGCGGAGAAAGCGATCCTCACTTTCGGGTTGGTTAAGGTTACGGGTTAAGTCTTGCAAAGACGTGCTCGGATGCGACTGTGAAGACTGGCACAACTGCCCCATTCGCCCAATTCTCTCGGGAAGCCTGTTTAGATGCAGTCCATCGTAAGTCGAAACGACCTGAGCATACTTTAGCAGCTTTGAGTTTAGATGCTCTGCAGTCTGTGCTCCCGCTCTGCGATTTCGAAGCGGTCGACCATTTGGACGGTCAAAGCGTGAGAACAGACGACCATTCACTGAGCGTTTCAGCGATCAAGATCTTGTCGGAACCGACAACGAAGCAAGAAATGCCATTGCTTTTCCAACGCTGAACCAAGGCGCGACACTCTTTCCGGGATGGCGCAAAAACCGGCATTATGACCGGCAAACCCTTTGACGTCGCGGCTTCAACGATTTGCATGACGGCATTCTGAACTTCGAGATGTCGCCAATCTCCTTTATGTCCCATTGAGACCGATAGATCGAAGGGCCCCACCATCAAAGCGGCGAGGCCTGGCACCTCACAGATCGTGGCCACGTTGCGATACCCTTTTGTGGTCTCCACCAGCACGATGGCACCGGTACGGGCTTCTTCAGCCTGCATGTAATCCTTCCAATTGCGAACGGAGTGCCCCCCGGAGCGACAACAGGGGCACGCGCCGCGCAGGCCAAGTGGTCCAAATCGCGTGGCCGCCACGGCCTGTGCCGCGTCCTCGGCGGTTTCAACATTTGGTACCACGACATGACGAATACCTGCATCCAGCGCCTTCATAATCTCAACAGGATCATTTCGGGACACGCGCAGAGCCGCCGCAATGTCATTGGCGTCCGCAGCCCGCGCGAGGTTTTCGGCTGTCTCAATCCCAAAAGGCCCATGTTGGCAATCAATGATCGTGAACTGAAAGCCGTTGAGCGCGATCAGATCTACCATCTCAGGCGCGGCGATCTGTGTCCAAGTGCCCAAAGACATGTCGCTGCCGGTCAGAAGAGACTTCAGATCCCGGGTCATGCGTCATCCAGCCCAAGGACAGCCTTGCATTTGATCTCAACCAATATGCCCGGCATGGAAAAGCCCTTTACGGCGAACCCCGTCCAGGTTGGATAGCGATTGGTGAAATAGCGATCCTTGACCTCAAGGAAGGTTTTCAGATCCGCCATGCTGTCGGTGAACCAGGTTTCAAGCTCAACCACATCATCGAAACTGGCCCCTGCGGCGTCGAGGACTTTCTTCACGTTTTCAAATGCTTGAATGTATTGCGCCTCGGTGCCCTCGACGACGTTGAGATTTTCGTCCCGGCCAACTTGACCAGACAGATAAAGCGTATCGCCCACCTGGATCCCGGGGGCGTAATGATAGGTACCGTAGATGTTTTCCATTCCTTCGGGGACAATCACTTTGCGATCGGGCATGTCTCTAACTCCTGTAGCAAACGGATTTGATGGCCGCCGCTATACGGGCGGCGTCGGGCATGTAGGCGCGTTCCAGACGGTCGTTGTAAGGCACCGGCATTTCCGGCGCGCCGATACGGGCTATGGGGGCATCAAGCCAGTCGAACGCCTGGTCCTGAATGGTGGCGGCGATCTCGCCTCCGAACCCACCGAAGAGGGGCGCTTCATGTACGACGACGGCGCGATTGGTTTTGCGCACGCTGTCGCAGATCGTGTCGACATCGAGGGGTTTGATTGTGCGGGGGTCGATGACCTCGACACCGATGCCCTCTCGCTCCAGTCGCTCGGCGGCCTGTACGGCGCGATCGAGCATGGCCAGCGTGGCGATGACGGTGCAATCGGTACCGGGGCGGACGATGCGGGCACGGCCCGGTTCGATGACGTATCTCTCTTCTGGCACAGGTTGCTCTGCCCCGAGGTAGAGGAGCTTGTGTTCCAGAAAAACGACGGGACCATCATCGACGATCGCGCTCGCCATGAGGCCCTTAGCATCGTAGGCGGATGACGGCGCGTAAATCTGCAGGCCGGGCACATTGGCAAAGAGCATCTCAAGCGATTGGCAATGTTGCGCCGCGAGCCGAATGCCCGCGCCCTGCGGTCCCCGAAACACGATCGGCACTTTGGCTTTGCCGCCCAGCATGAAGCGGGCCTTCGCGGCCTGATTGATGATCGCATCGGCCATCAGCGTGACAAAATCCCAAAGCTGCGCCTCGACGATCACACGTTTGCCACGCATGGCCGCACCCACCCCGCATGTAGAAATGGCCCCTTCAGAAATCGGTGTGTCGCGCACGCGGTCCGCGCCGAAGCGATCCAAAAGCCCGGGCGTAAGGCCGAATATGCCGCCAGTGGCGCCGACATCTTCGCCCAGGATGATGACATCGTCATCCGCGGCCATCTCAAGCGCGAAGGCCTCAGTGATGGCTTGGGCATAGGTGATCCGTCGCTCACCTATCGGGGGTTCCTTGAAGTCACCATGCCGAGGCGGCAGCACGCAGTCCATAGCCTGTGCCATGTCAGGTTCGGCCTGATCCTTGGCCCAGTCTATGGCGGTCTCGATCTCTGCTTCGACTTCGGTCTGCATGGACTTAAGATCGTCAGGTGCAAGTTCCTCTGCCTCGATCAAGCGGTCCCGCAACCGGCCAATCGGGTCGCGGGTTTTCCAATCCTCCTCTTCATCGTCGGTGCGATAGGATGGCAGATTGGCCCGCATCGAATGGTCATCCCAGCGATAGGTCAGAGCCTCTATCAGCGTGGGCCCGTCGCCCGCACGGGCCCGCAATGCCGCGCGCTCTACCGCGTCAAAGACGGACGCCACATCATTGCCGTCGATCCGTTCATTGCGCACGTCGTAGCCATCCCCACGCGCCGCGATTGACGGCCCGGCGGTGACCGTCTCAGTCGCAGTGGTGAGGCCGTATTGGTTGTTTTCGCAGAAGAAGATGAGTGGTAGCTGCCAGATGGCGGCGAGGTTCATGGCCTCGTGGAAAATACCTTCATTCGCGGCCCCGTCGCCGAAGAAGGTGATGCCTATATTGCCTGTACTGTTCAGCTTTTCCGCCAAGGCGGCGCCTGTGCCAAGCCCGATACCGGCACCCACGATCCCGTTCGCGCCAAGAATGTTGCGCTCAATATCCGCAATATGCATCGACCCGCCGAGCCCTGAGCAGTATCCCGGCGCACGGCCCATGAGTTCGGCAAACATGAGCGCGATGTCGGCGCCCTTGGCGATGGTGTGTCCGTGTCCGCGATGATGGGTCAACAGAAAGTCATCGAGCTTCACGGCCGCGCAGGCCCCGGCCGCAATGGCCTCTTGCCCCACGCTAGAATGCGCGGTGCCTTTGACCACGCCTTTGAGGAAAAGCTCTTTCGCCCGCGTTTCAAACAGCCGGATGCGATACATGATGCGCAGCGCCGCGCAGAGCTCCCCAGGCCCCATGCGATTGCCCAGGGTGGTTTTGGCGACGGTATCAAGGATATGCACATCACCCATTGCGATCACCCGTAGACCAAACGTGGCAGCCAGAGCGACAAATCGGGCCACATGACGACAATGATGAGTGCGAGGATCTGCAAGCCAATGAACGGCCATTGCGCGGCGAAGATCTCGGTGAGTGTCAGCCCGTCACCCGCCGCGCCTTTGAGATAAAAGCAGGCTGGCCCGAAGGGTGGCGTGAGATAGGCGATTTGCATGGATAGATTGAAGACGATGCCGAACCAGATCGCGTCGTAGCCAAGCTGCGTTAGCACTGGCAGGAAGATTGGCATGGTCAGGAACAGGATGCCGATCCAATCGATGAAGAAGCCCAAAACGATGAAGACCCCGATCATGACGGTCAGGATCACTGCGGGTTCCTGACTGACGCCACCCAACGCGGTTGAGGCGAAGGTGATGCCACCCATCAGGTTGTAAACACCAATCAGCGCATTGGTGCCAAAGACCAGCCAGAAGACCATGCCGCAGGTGCGCAACGCCTGCTCAAGGACCTCGCGCAGCATGGCGAAGCTGAATTCGTTGCGGACCCAAGCGGCGATGGCGGCGCCGAAGGCACCCAGAGCGGCGCTTTCTGTGATTGAGGCAAAACCTGCATAAATGGAGACCAGCACGCCCCCGGCCACAGCCATGGGCAGCGCCACGCCTTTGAAGAGGGCGAGCTTTTCGCCCAGCGGCATGTCGCGCTCTTTAGGAGGCAATGGTGGCCCTAGGGCGGGGTTCAGGCCGCACCGAACCAGGATGAAGGTGACATAAAAGCTTGCCAGCATCAGGCCAGGCACAAGGGTCGCAAGAAAGAGGTGCGAGATCGAGACCTCTGCCGTTAGGCCATAGAAAATCAGGATAATGGAGGGTGGGATCATCGTGCCCAGGCTGCCTCCCGCGGTGATCGTGCCGATCGCCAGTTTGCGGTCATACCCCAGCTTGAGCATTTGTGGCAGGGCGATGAGGCCCAGAAGGACGATCTCACCGCCGATGAT
>CAKZYL010000098.1 GCA_937884705.1 uncultured Roseovarius sp.
CGTCGCAGCAGATCATAGAGCGCATCGCTGTGATCGACGCCGGTGACAAAGAACCCTTCGACCCCAACATCCACCAGTTCCTTTGCTTTGCGCGCCTCTTTGTCGGGGTCATCATCGGTTGTGGCCACGATCAGCGAAAACCCATGTTCAACCAACGTCTGCTCGATGCTGCTGACCGTGAGTGAGAATATATCGCTTTCCAGATTTGGGATCAGCGCGCCCAGCAAGCGCGTCCGCCCAGAGTTGATGGCAAACGCGGCCGCCGACCGAACAAACCCCAGTTCCTCAATCACCGCTTCCACGCGCGAGCGCGTATCCTTGTTGACCACTTCGGGCGTATTCAGCACGCGGGAAACGGTGGCGACAGATACCTCGGCAGCACGCGATACATCGCGCAAATTCGGGCGTTTTTTCTTAGGTTCGCGGTGCATGTAAAAGAAGCTAATGGCAAAGTGTAACTAGTTTCAACAAAAACTTGACCCGAATCATGATGCATGTAACCAGTTACATAGCCATGGGGAGAGTTTGGTGCTGCCGCAGCCTGTACTTCGCGAATTTACCAACATTGGTTTCGACGGATCGCGCCGTAGCTTCCCAGGCTTTGCGACACGCAAACAGTCTGTCACACGGTCTCTCGCTCCGCGCGACGCGATGCGCTTTACCCTGAAAGCGGGTGATATGCTCTCGCTTCATGAATGCGTCTCGCAGCAACTGGCGGTTCTCACTGTCTTCGACGCAAAGGGAAACGTGACCCCAGGCCATTTGGGCCTTGAAGAGAACACAACGTTCCGAACAGAGCTTTTCGATTCAGGTGAATTTTGCGGGTGGTATGCTGGACAAGGCGGTGCCCCTCGGGACGCGTTTCCCGCCACCCAAGTGACGGTGGACGAGCTGCGTGTCTTCCGCGCGCTCGAACCCTGCGTCGTTTGGGTCGCGCGCCCGCTGCAGATCTTTGAGTTGGTCGCTGGCGGCGCGGCCGGGCAACTTGTCGTATCTTGCACGCCAGTGGCTCAAAACAGCCCAGTGTTGCCGCCTCCGCTTGGCGATGTGCGCGATGAATTCACCGTATCACGCGGCACCGCGCAGGCCTATGAGGTAAAGCCCGGTGAGGTGGTCCAGATCATCGACATAGACGGGCAGCAGTGTTCGGATTTTATGGCTTTGCGTGCCGATGCGCTGGAACAGGGCTTGGAACGCGCCATCGACAGTACCGCGACCCGCTCGATGGTGCGCGGGGCCTATCCCGGGCCAGGGTTGTTTGACAAGTTCTTTGATCAGGATCTGCGGCCGATGATGAAGGTCGTTCAGGACACATGCGGGCGTCATGACACCTTCGGCATGGCCTGCACCGCGCGCGGGTATGAAGAGCGGGGCTTTCCTGGGCATGTGAATTGCTCGGACAATATTTCTTTCGCGCTGAACCCCTTTGGCGTCGCGCGCCGTCCGGCTTGGCCCGCCATCAATTTCTTTTGGAACACGTGGGTCGATCACCATTCCCATCAGTTGATGACCGAGGAGAGCCATTCCCGGCCAGGTGATTACGTGGCGCTGCAAGCCATTGATCCGATGGTCTGCGTCTCCACCGCCTGCCCCGATGACATAGACCCGATCAACGGCTGGAACCCCACCGATATCCATGTCCGCATCTATCGCCCGGACGCGCCCATTCGGCGCGCTGTGGCGTATCGCGAAAAGGAGGATGCGCCCATGGCCATAAGCCAGGAAAGTGCGTTTGCGCCAGAAACCTCCAAGCTCTCACAACATTTTGCACCAGCCCGCAACTTGTGGGCACCGGTGTCTTTCCCCGCCTCGGGCACAGTCGGCGAATATTGGGCCTGCCGGGAAAAGGTGACGTTGCAGGATATGTCGGGCCTGCGGAAATACGACATTGTCGGGCCCGACGCCGAGGTCCTGTTGCAAAAGGTCATGACCCGCGATGTGGCGCGGTTGGCGGTTTGGCGCGGGACCTACTCGCTCATGTGTGATGACGCGGGTGCAGTCATTGATGATGGCACGCTGTTCCGCCTGGCCCCGCACCTGTTCCGGTGGTGCTGCGGCTCGGAGGAAAGTGCCCGGGTGATGGAGGCGGCGGCTGCAGAAGATGGTCTGCACGTTCGCATCCACGGTATGGGAGATGCCCTGCCCAACCTCGCGCTGCAAGGTCCGCGATCCCGCGATGTGCTGCGCAAGATCGTCTTTACGCAACCGACCGTGCCATCGCTGGATGATGTCAAATGGTTCGGCGCCACCGTCGCCCGCGTGGGCGACCGGGACGGCATCCCATTCATGCTTGCCCGCTCTGGCTACACCGGCGAGCTGGGCTACGAGCTTTTCTGCGCGACAGATGATGCGCCGGGGCTTTGGGCCGCGGTTATGGAAGCCGGTGAAGAGTTCGGGATCGAGCCTATGGGCTCTGCTGCGCTCGACATACTTCGCATTGAGGCCGGGCTTGCCGCAGCAAATGCCGAGTTTGCGCCGGGGGTCGACGCGTTTGAGGCAGGCCTAGGCTTTGCCGTCAGCATGAATAAATCGGATTTCACGGGCAAAACTGCTTTGGAACGCAATGCACGCGATCCGCGCCGAATGCTGCGCGGGTTGTGGTTCGAGGGCGATGATGTACCCGCCTCCGGCGCGCATGTTTACGATGGTGAACGGCCTGTGGGTGTGATCACATCGGCCACGCGCTCACCCTTGTATGAGCGCACCATCGCGATGGCCCGAGTGGCCGTTGAATACGCAGAAATAGGTACGGAACTGGAAGTGGGGCAAATGGACGGGCATATGAAACGCTTGCCTGCCACCGTATGCGCCACGCCATTTTACGATCCAAAACGCGAGAGGGCACGGGCGTGAGCGACGCTGTAGTTGAACTGGAAAATGTCTGGAAGATCTTTGGAGAACGCGCGTCAGACGCTATGGACGCCGTTCGACAAGAAGGCATAGGCAAGCCCGAAGTCCTTGAACGGTTCGGCGCTGTCGTGGGCGTGAAAGACGCAAGTTTTTCCGTCGCCAAAGGCGAGATTTTTTGCCTGATGGGCCTGTCTGGTTCCGGTAAATCCACGCTGGTGCGCCACATCAACCGCCTGATTGAACCTACGGCCGGCACCATCCGTATCATGGGCGAAGACATCGGCGCGATGAAAGCCGAACAGCTCCGCGCCACGCGCGCTGACAAGATTGGTATGGTGTTTCAGAACATGGCGCTCCTGCCGCACCGCTCTGTGCGCGACAATATAGGTTTTGCGCTCGAATTGCGCGGCATGGATGGCTACACCCGCGCCAAAGCCGCCGACAGGGCGCTCGAAACAGTCAGCCTGCACGGCTATGGCGATCGCCTCCCTTCGGAGCTATCAGGCGGGATGCAGCAGCGCGTTGGCTTGGCCCGGGCTTTGGCCGCTGACCCAGAGATCCTGCTGATGGACGAGCCGTTTTCGGCGCTAGACCCGCTGATCCGTCGCAACCTGCAGGATGAATTCCTCAGCCTCAGCCAGGACGTGAAGAAAACCACGGTGTTCATCACCCATGACCTTGATGAGGCGATCCGCATGGGGGATCGCATCGGCATCATGAAAGACGGTGAGATCGTCCAGATCGGCACGGCAGAAGACATCGTCACGGCTCCGGCTGATGACTATGTCGCGGATTTCGTCGCGGGCATCTCGCGTTTGAAACTGGTGTCCGCTTCTAAGATCATGGTGTCCCCCGAGAAGCACGGCCCCATCAACGGCGACGGGTATCCGGTCGCCCGGCCAGACGATGATCTCGACACGTTGGTCGGCCTTTCCACGGGTTCAGAAAAGCCCGTTTTGATCAAAGACGGAGACGTATTGGTGGGTGTGGTGAGCAAGGACACCCTGCTGACAGGTCTGCAAGGGGGAGCAGAGGCATGAGCGGCGCAGAAAAGATCGAAGTCGAAGATCGCGACGTTTCCGTCGGCACGTTTGTCGCGCAGAACGAGCCGTATTTCAGCAACGTCTTTGAACGTCTGCAACGTTCGGAACTGCCGCGTTGGCATATGAATATCTGGGGCCTGCTCGTTCCGTGGCTTTGGGCCTCGCTGCGGGGCGTGTGGCTTATGTTCTGGCTGGCGCTTGCGATTGATATCCTCGCCATTGTCTGCCTCATGCAAGTTGTGAAATTCACGCCTTTGCTGGAAGAGGCGCTGAAGAACCCCGAGGCCAACACGACCTTGATCCCGCGCTATACCGGGTGGATCAACACGTACAATGCCATGGGTTGGATCCTCCTCATTGGCGGGCGTTTCTGGATGGGGAGCCAGGCAAACCGTTGGTATTACAATCAATATTCACGCTGGCGCATTGATCACGCCGTCGCCCATGGCGTGGTGTTCAAACGCGTGGTGATCGGCCTTGTGATCATGGCCATCTGCGCACCTTTGACCACGTATCGTGCCACGCAAATCCGTTTGGATGAACGCGCCTGCATATCGCAAGTCCGCACGGCCGAAACGGTCGAAGACCTGCTCGCGCGGTACAACGTCGATGATTTTGCCTCTCTTGAGAGATCCGTTGCGGATGAAATCACGGTGCTGCAAACTGCCTTTGACAGGCTTGATGGGCTGGAAAATCCATCCGACGCAGAAAAGGCGGAACGCACGCAAACCCGGCGCGACCTGCGTGCCATGACGCGCGAAGGGGAAGCTGTGGCCGAGTATCAGGCGATCACACCCAAGGATCGCTTCGATTGCAACTTCATTGATGATTTCCCAACACTGGCGCGGTTCGACGCTCCGCCTGAAATACGGTACCGCCGCGTGCCTGACGAAGAAGCACGCGCCACCGGTGACGAAGATGCCACCAAGGTGATTGTACAGGAAAGCCCACCCGTTGAGGGCCGTCGCATAAATATTTTCACATATAATGCAGAAGCTATCGACACCGGCATCAATTACCTGCGTGCGCAATATGCCGGCATCTTTGACGCGATGACGAATGTTCTGCGCCAGTCGCTGATCCGCGTCGAAGTGGCGTTCATGCAAACCCCTTGGCCGGTGGTGGCCTTCCTCTTCATGGCGCTTGCTTGGGCCTATACCAACAGAGCCACGACCATATTCGTGGCAGGCTCTCTTGCCTTCTTGGCGGCGTTTGAGCTTTGGCAGGTAGCCATGCAAACCATGGCGTTAGTGGTCGTGGCAACTGCAATATGTGTATTCGTTGGCTTGCCCGTCGGCATATGGATGGCCAAGAACAAGCTCTTCCGATGGATCAACGAACCGATCCTGGATGTAATGCAGACGATCCCATCTCTCAGCTATCTTGTTCCGGCCGTGGCCTTCTTCGGCATCTCGCAGCCGCCTGCGGTGCTGGCGACCGTGATCTTTGCAATCCCACCAATGGTGAAGCTGACTGCGCTCGGCATCCTGCAAGTTCCCGAAAGCACCAAGGAGGCCGCGCTCGCCTTCGGCGCATCGGAGCGACAACTCTTGCGCAAAGTCGAGCTGCCCATGGCGATCCCGTCGATCATGGCGGGGCTCAACCAAACCATCATGCTGGCGCTCTCCATGGCCACGATCTCTGCCTTCATCGGGGCGGCAGGTCTGGGTGCGCTGGTGACAGAATCCTTGGGCGATGCCCAGGCAGGCAAAGGATTGTTGGCCGGTATCGCCATCGCTCTGGTGGCGATGATGATCGACCGCATCCTGCGGGGCATCCGCGCCTCGTTCAGCCGAATTTAACCGAAAAGCAGAGACCAATAGGGAGACTATAAATGAAACATCTGCTCAAAACCGCCGCGATCGCGGCCACAGTCTCGGGGGCCCTGCTCAGCAGCACAGCGGCTTTCGCACAAGAAAAGATCATGATCTCGGATCCAAGCTGGAACGGCGCACGCGCCATCGGCCACGTGATCCGTGCGATCGTTGAAAATGAAATGGGCGGCGAGGCGGAAATCCTCACCGGCATGAACCAGCAGCCCGTGATCTTTGCTGGCATGGACAAGGGCGACGGCTCGATCGACGTGCACCCTGACATGTGGATGCCCAACTGGCAGACCGCGTGGGATGAGTATGTCGACGGCACTGGCGGCGTGAAAACCAATGGCGGCTATGCAGGCACATCGCTGCTCTATGTGCCGACCTACATGACGGATAAGATCACCTCGATCGAAGATCTGAAGGATCCAGAGATTGCCGCGATGTTTGACAGCGACGGCGATGGCCTTGGGGAATACTGGGCCGGCGATGTGACATGGGCCTCTACGAAACGCTGGCAGGTAAAGTTCAAGTCCTACGGTCTGGATGAACTGTGGGAGCCGAACATCGTCTCCGGCGACACGTTCAAAGCCGGTCTGGCGGCCGCCTATGCCGCGTCGCAGCCGCAGCTCTTCTACTACTGGACGCCAGAAGCGCTTCACGTGCAATATGACCTGACCGCACTTGAGGAACCCACCCGTTACGACGGCTGTGAAGATCTCGACCTCGATGCCGAGAACTGGCTCGAAGTGTCCGAGTTTGAGTGCGTGGGCACAGCGGCCACTGTGTACGTCGCCTATTCCGCGTCCTTGGACGAGCGCAACCCTGCGGTCGCCAAGATGCTAGGCAACATGGCTCTGACCGGCGACGAAGTGGGTGGCTGGATCCAGGAGATGTTTGAACTCAAACGCGACCCGGCGGAAGTGGCCGAAGAGTGGATCGCTGACAACCTTGAAATCGTGAACGGCTGGATCAACGGCGATAGCTCTGGCTGATCAAAGCGTCACGTTTATGAGAATGGGCCGCTAATGTTTTGACGCGGCCCATTTTCTTGTCCGATCATTAGCGGCATGCGACTCGTGCAACAAAACGGTGCTGTCAGACAAATGCGAACCGTTCTCCGGTTAGACCGCTGTAACGTGCCGCGCTGCAGCTACCGCCCGTTTTGTATGCAGAGCGGTCACTCAACCGGATCAACCGTTCCGCGCTGCAGCTAACGGCCGATTTGTCCGCAATTCGGTCGTCAAGCCCGCCCGCCAACATAGAAGATTCGGCCCTGAGCCGCCGTTCGAACTGCAATGAAAATGCCGCGGTGCGGCCCGTCATTCCGGACCTTCGCTACATCTGCAAGATCAGAGTGCCTCTCGAAGTCGGTTCTGCGGATAAAAGCTGCGGTTCGGTTTCTGGACTTTGCCCTCCGCTTTGTGTGCCATGCAGCAGCTCCGCTAAACACCGTGTTGTGAACCTATACATTCTCTGTAGTTACCATCCGACCAAGCCC